>JBBSMH010000091.1:0-7640 GCA_038233275.1 Sphingomonadales bacterium
AGAAGCCCAATCCGTTCCCCAAGTCCATCTACGACAACATCGCCTTCGGCCCCAAGATCGCCGGCTACAAGGGGAACATGGATGAGCTCGTCGAGGAGAGCCTCAGGCGGGCCGCCCTCTGGGACGAGGTCAAGGATCGGCTGCCCGACAGCGGCACCGCGCTGTCGGGCGGGCAGCAGCAGAGGCTGTGCATCGCGCGCGCCATCGCGGTCGATCCCGAAGTCATCCTGATGGACGAGCCCTGCTCGGCCCTCGATCCGATCGCCACAGCCAAGATCGAGGAGCTTATCGACGAGCTGAACGGCCGCTACGCCATCGTCATCGTCACCCACTCGATGCAGCAGGCAGCGCGCGTCTCGCAACGGACCGCCTTTTTCCATCTCGGAAAGATGGTAGAATACGGTCGTACGACGGACATATTCACCAACCCGCTCGAAAAGCGGACGCAGGATTACATCACGGGACGATACGGCTGATGCAAGAACACACGGTCAAGGCATTCGACGAGGACATCACCCGCCTTCGCGGTCTGATCGCCGAGATGGGCGGTCTGGCCGAAGTCGCCGTCCAGGAAGCGATGGAAGCGCTGGTCAAGGGGGACGAGGAACTGGCCGACAAGGTCATCAGGGGCGACAAGCGGATCGATGCGCTCGAGATGGAAGTCGACAAGCTGGCGGTTCGCGTAATCGCCCTGCGCGCGCCGATGGCCGACGATCTGCGCGAGGTCATCGCGGCGCTCAAGATCGCCGGCGTCGTCGAAAGGATCGGCGATTATTCCAAGAACATCGCCAAGACGAGCCGCAAGCTGGGCGAGAACCGCAAGCAGTTCGAGCCGCTCACCCTGCTTCCGGCCATGGCCGAAGTTGCGAGCGAGATGGTCCACGACGTGCTCACCGCCTATGCCGCCCGTGATGCCGAGGTCGCCCGCGAAGTCATCGCCACCGACGAGAAAGTCGATTCCTTCTACAATTCGATTTTCCGCAACCTCGTCAGCCACATGGTCGAAAACCCCTCGACCATCAGCGACGCGGCGCAACTCCTTTTCGTAGCTCGTAATCTCGAGCGTATCGGCGATCACGCGACCAATGTGGCCGAAATGGTCCATTTCGCCGCGACCGGACTTTATCCGCCCGACGAGGACAATTGACACAAATCTGTAGCCGCAAGGTCACATGCCCGTGTCCGAGGTAGCGAAACCTGCAGAAACGGGCGAGACATTGGGCGCAGCGAAACTGTTGTTGGTGGAAGACGATCCCGCGTTGTCGGAATTGCTCGAATACCGCTTCCAGAACGAAGGCTATGCGGTTCGCACGACGGCCGACGGCGACGAGGCGCTGCTGATGGCGCGCGAAGAAGTTCCCGACCTGGTGATCCTGGACTGGATGATCGAGGGTACCAGCGGGATTGAGGTATGCCGCCGTTTACGACGTGAAAAGGATACCGCTCACGTCCCCATCATCATGCTCACCGCGCGCGAGGCCGAGGACGATCGGGTACGGGGGCTTGAAACCGGGGCCGACGACTATCTTACAAAGCCCTTCAGTCCACGCGAATTGCTGGCGCGTATCGCCGCGGTCATGCGCCGAATTCGGCCGGCGCTGGCGGGAGAGACGATAACGGCAGGCGATCTCTCGCTCGATCCTGTGGCGCACAAGGTGCAGCGGCGCGGCGAGACGCTTCACTTGGGGCCGACCGAATACAGGCTTCTCAAGTTCTTCATGGAAAGCCCCGGGCGCGTGTTCAGCCGGGGCCAGCTGCTCGATGGGGTGTGGGGAACCCTAAGCGATATCGAGCTGCGCACGGTGGACGTGCATATCAGGCGCCTGCGCAAGGCCATCGAGGTGCCTGGCGCCAAGGATCCGATCCGGACGGTTCGATCGGCGGGATACTCGCTCGAATCCTGAGCGATTCTAGCGGCAAAGCCCCGAGCGGCGCGGGCTCATATCGAAATGGAGATGATCGCGGTGCGCTTCGTTGTAATCCGGAGAGAGCACCGTGGCGAAGCTCCTGCATGCCCCTTCGCGAACCCGGCGCAGGAATTCCTGTTTGTCGGTTCCGTCGTTCCAGTCGCGCAGCACGCTGATCCGGGTGCCATCCTCGAGCACGAAAGCTGTGATGTCGAGCGCGTTGCCAGTGGCATGTTCACTCCACCTTCCGCTCGAACGACCGTAGAGACGGCGGCAGGAATAGGCGCCAAGATGCTCTATTCTCTCCAATCGGCTATCGAACAACTGTCGCGCTGCTGGTTCGATGAAGTTGCGCCTCGAGAGTTCCAGCGCGATGGCCATTGGGCACGTCGTGGGTGGCCGGTCGGGGCTTAGCGGATAAGCATCGAGCCGCGTACGGTCGGGGCGTCCGCAAGCGCCCTCCCCCGCCGGCGCAAGCGCCGAGAAGGAGATTTCCGACCGTTGGAGCACCGCGCGACACTTCGGCACATCGTCGCGCAGGGCGAGCAGCTTGGCCTCGGTCGCCCAGCCGAGCGGGTCGTTCAGGTCCAGCGGCGCCCACGGGTTATGCTGCGGATGTCCGGCCAGCCAGACTCGCCCGCCGAGAGCCATTGCCAAGAGTAGCAGCAGAAGAATGGCACGGCGATCGCCGGTGAATTTTCCGATACGCTTGGATATGCGCCAGCGCGACTCTGCCATCCTCAATGAAAGTCGCGAGACGATGGAAGTATCCGGGGGATGACCCGCACGTCGCGCGGGTGACCTCCCGAAGCGGGGTCATGCCACCCGCACTCGCGGTTGCCGGGCGGCGGCTCTTCCCAGGGTTCGACCGGCCTGTTTGAACCGTCCCGTCTTTCGCGCGGGTCGCGGTGGGGGTCGTGCTTCCCGGGAAGTGGCGAATTGAGGTGGTCCGGGCGCGCGACGGGCGCGTCGAGCATGTCATCCGATAGCCTGTAAAGCTGGTGGTTGGCGTCCGCCATGTGGTGGGCGATGACATGGATGACCTCGTCGTCATATTCGACGCGGCCGCGCACTTCCATCAGCCGCGCCCCCATCACCACGCGGCGCTGCTTCTCCTTGAGATCGGGCCAGACCACGAGATTGATGACGCCGGTCTCGTCCTCCAGCGTGATGAAGCATACACCCTTGGCAGAGCCGGGCCGCTGGCGGATCAGCACCACGCCCGCGACATGGACCATTGAGCGGAATTTGCGCTGCCTGAGGTCGCAGGCGCGCACGAAACCTCGTTCGGCCAGGCACGCCCTGAGGAATGCCAGCGGATGCGCCTTCAGGCTCAGCCGTGTGGTCTGGTAATCGGTGACCACTTCCTCGCTGAGGGGCATTTGCGGCAGCTGGGTGCGCGATGTCTCCGCGCCCTCGTCGCGGGCAGCGGCCGCTGCGAACAGCGGCAAATCGGGCCCGCCGACGAGACTGCGCGCATCCCACAGCGCCTGCCGCCGCGAGAGTCCCATCGAACCGAAGCAGTCGGCGCTGGCAAGCCGCTCGACATGCGTGGGACCGATGCGGGCACGGTCTCTCAACGCCCTGACGTCGGCGAATGGCCCGTTGGCGTCACGCTCCGCGATCAGCTTTGCCGCCACGGCCTCCGGCAAGCCATCGACCTGCCGAAGCCCGAGACGCAGGGCGACGAGTCCGTCCTCCCTCCCTGCTCCCTCATCGTGTTCAAGCGTACAATCCCAGGAGGACCGATTGACGTCGGCCGGCAGCACTGTGACGTCATGCTCCGCCGCATCGCGCACGATCTGCGCAGGGGCGTAGAACCCCATCGGCTGCGAATTGAGCAGCGCGCAGGCAAAGGCGGCGGGGAAGTGGCATTTGAGCCAGCTGGAGACATAGACGAGATGCGCGAAGCTCGCGGCGTGGCTTTCGGGAAAGCCATATTCGCCGAAACCGCGAATCTGGTTGAAGCAGCGCTGGGCGAAATCGCGATCGTAGCCGCGCGCCACCATCCGCTCGACCATCATGTCCTGCAATTCGTCGACCATCCCGCGGCTGCGGAAGGTGGCCATCGCCTTGCGCAGCCGGTTTGCCTCCTTGGACGAGAACTTCGCCGCATCGAGCGCGATCTTCATCGCCTGCTCTTGGAAAATGGGCACGCCCAGCGTCCGTCCGAGAATGCTTGATAGCTCGTCGGGCGGTCCGTGCTCGGGGCTCGGCGCGGGAATGGCCACCTCTTCCGCCCCACGGCGGCGCTTGAGATAGGGGTGGACCATATCGCCCTGGATCGGCCCCGGGCGGACGATTGCGACCTGGATTACCAGATCGTAGAACTCGCGCGGGCGCAGCCGGGGAAGCATGTTCATCTGCGCCCGGCTCTCGACCTGGAAGACGCCGAGCGAATCCCCCTTGCGCAACATGGCGTAGGTTTCCGGATCCTCGCGCGGTACGCTGGCGAGCGTCAGGTGCCTCTCATGATGATCTTCAAGCAGATCGAGGCATTTCCTGATGCAGGTGAGCATGCCGAGGGCGAGCACATCGACCTTGAGGATGCCGAGCGCCTCGATATCGTCCTTGTCCCATTCGACGAAACTGCGTTCGGGCATCGCGCCATTGCCTATCGGCACAGTCTCGGTCAGGGCACCCTCGGTAAGGATGAAACCGCCGACATGCTGGGACAAATGACGTGGCATGCCAATCATTTGCTGGGTAAGCTTGAGGACACGTCGTAAGTTCGGATCGGTCACATCCATGCCCGTTTCGGCGACATGCTCCTCGCCAATCTCGCGCCCCCACCCGCCCCACACGGTCTTGGCCAGCGCGGCGGTGACGTCTTCGGAAAGTCCCATCGCCTTGCCCACTTCGCGGATCGCCATGCGCGGACGGTAATGGATCACCGTCGCGGTCAGCCCAGCGCGATGGCGGCCGTATTTGCGGTAGAGATACTGGATCACCTCCTCGCGCCGCTCGTGCTCGAAATCGACGTCAATGTCGGGCGGCTCCTTGCGCTCCTCGGAAATGAACCGGTCGAACAGCAACGCATGCTTGTCCGGATCGACATTGGTGATGCCCAGGCAGTAACAAACCGCCGAATTGGCCGCGCTGCCGCGTCCCTGACACAGGATCGGCGGATCGACTTCATAGCGCGCGAAATCGACGATATCCTTGATGGTGAGGAAATAGCGCGCCAGATCGAGCTTGCCGATGAGCGCCAGCTCGCGCTCGATCGTATCGCGGATATGATCGGGCACACCCCCAGGGTAGTCCTCGGCGGGATAGCGACCCTCCGCTCCCCACCAGGTTTCCACTTCGAGATATTCCTGGGGACCCATCCCGGCGGGATAAATGTCCTCCGGATATTCATAGCGCAGCTCGTCGAGCGAAAAATCGCATGCATCTGCCACCTCGCGCGCTGCGGCGATGGCATGCGGCCAGCGCGCGAACAGCCTGTTCATCGTTTCGGGCGGCTTGAGGTACCGCTCCGCATTGGCGGCAAGCAGGCGTCCCGCCTTTGCCACGGTGGTCTTGTGACGGATCGCGGTCATCACGTCCTGCAGCGGCCGCCGCTCGGGCGCATGGTAGTGAACATCATTGGTGGCGAGGATCGACAGCCCGTGTGCCCGTGCAAGTGCATCGAGCTGTTCGATCCGCGCTATATCGTCGCCGCTGTAGACATAGCTCGCGGCGATATGACGCAAGGTGGGGAATTGGCGGGCAAGGTAGGGAAGGAGGTCGGGAAATGCCGCCCGGAATTCGGCCCTTCCCTCTTCCTCGCCTCCGATCCGGGGACCCGGGCGAGAGGAGGCGGGAAAGGGAACGACACTGCTCTCGACTTCGATCGTAAATTCCGCGTCCAGATTACGCGGCGGCAGCACGATCAGCTGCACGCCCTCGGCATGCTCGGCGAGCATGGAAAGCGAGATGTCGCAGGCGCCCTTCTCCTGCCATTCCCCGTCGAGCGTGGACATGCGCCCTGCGCTGATCAGGCGGCACAATCGGCCATAGGCGGCGCGGTCGCGCGGATAGGCGAGGAAGGCCACTCCCTCGATGGTTTCGATCCGGGTGCCGATAACCGGGCACAGCTTGAGCGTCTTCGCTTCGGTATGGATGCGCACCACGCCGGCCATGGAATTGGCGTCGGCAATCCCGATTGCATCATACCCCAGCGCGCGGGCGGTGAGCACGAGGTCCACCGCATCGGACGCCCCACGCAGGAAGCTGAAACAGCTGGCCAGTCCGAGCTCGACGAAGGGCGCGCGCGGCGGCGCATCGATCAGGTCGGGATCGAGTTCGATCCGGCGCTTGTCGGGGGTTGGCGCAACGTCCGGCACATCAATCCGTCAGTTCAGCCAACCGCTCGGCAACGGCGGCGAGATCGGCACGGAACAGGCTTTCCTGCTTCTGCTTCGCTTCGCCGTCGAGGCGCAGGAGGTAGGAAGGGTGCGCGGTGACCCACAATTCGCTGCCGTCTTCCAGCGCGCGCGGCGTCCCGCGCGCCCGGGTAATGCTCACGGTCTTGCCGAGCAGGCTGCGCGTCGCGCTCGCTCCCAGCGCCAGCACAACCTTGGGACGCACGATCTCGCGCTCGCCTTCGAGCCACCAGCGGCAAGTGTCTACCTCCTTCGCGGTGGGGGATTGGTGCAGCCGCCGCTTCCCGCGCTGGACGAATTTGAAATGCTTGACCGCGTTGGTGACATAGGTCTGCTTGCGATCGATTCCGGCTTCGAGAAGATAGCGGTCGAGCAGCTGCCCCGAGGGGCCGACGAAAGGCTTGCCGGCGAGATCTTCCTGGTCGCCCGGCTGTTCGCCGACGACCATCAGCGTCGAACGCTTGAGCCCTTCGCCCGGTACGGCCTGATTGTCGAGGTAACCGATCGGACAGCGGCGACACTGGTGGATCGCCTTTGCAATGCCCGAAAGCGAGTTCGGCCGCTCTTCTTCTTCGATTTCGCCTGCTTTCACCATCGCCGCCTCGCGTATCTGCGCCCCGGCAACGAGATCGGGAATCAGCGCCGCTTCGGGCATGTTCTTCCAGTATTTCCGGGGCATCTCCTTGAGCATGGTCCCGACCTTCAAACGCGCGGGATTGAAAATCGATGCGTAATATGTGCGCCACAGATCCTCCATCGGATCGCCCCCGGGCGCATCGCTGCACTGGGCGGCCGGCCCTTCCTCGAGCACCTGCCCGTCCCAGTGCAGCGACCCGCGAGGCGTGAGGATCGACCATTTCATATTGGCGAAACGGCGCACGAAGAAGCCGGCGTTGGCGCGCAGGATATGATGCTCGGGCTCGAACCAGGCGACGTAATGTTCGCTCGCTTCCTCCTCGTCCGAATGTTCGATCCTCCGGAAGCGGACGAAGGCGTGCATTTTGTGGCTGTCGCGGCGCACCGCCTTGTCCAGCTCCTCCACCCGGCGGACCTCGGGATCGGCCCTGTCCTCCATCAGACGGGGGCTTGCCTGCAATCGCCACAACAGACCGTAAAGCAGCGCGAAGCGTTGCGGATCGGAGTGAAGGATGGCGTTGCGGGCAAGGCCCACAAAGCGTCGATTGGCACGCACCGGCCGGGCATCGGGGGGCGGAAGCGGAACCCTGCGCTGTCCATGCGCGAACAGTTCGCCGTTTCCGCCCGGCTCCACCCAGGCAACCCGGTCGGGCGGCACATCGCACTGCACCAGCGCCCGCGCCCGCTCACGCCAGAAATCGAAATCGTCAGCCTCTGGCAGAGGGATGCC
>JBBSMH010000092.1:0-7634 GCA_038233275.1 Sphingomonadales bacterium
AAATGTGCGGAATGGTCTGCTTCGCCTCGGTCAGGCGGCGCGCGATGACCTTGCGGACATTGTTGAGCTTGACCGCTTCGTAAGGCGCGTCGAGCTCTCCGCCCTGCTGCGTGGGCGCGGGCGCGGATGCAGCCTGTGCTTCCGCGGCTTTTCCGGCGGTTGCCTTGCCCGGCTGCGCGCCCTCGACATCGGCCTTGACGATCCGTCCGTTCGGGCCGCTGCCCTTCACGCTGGAAAGGTCGATCCCCTTCTGCTCGGCGATCCGCTTGGCCAGCGGAGAGGCTATGATGCGATCCCCGGCGGGTTCGGGAGCCGCTGGCGGGGAGGCGGATGCCGGAGCCGGTTTCGTCTCGGCTTTTGTCTCGGCTTTCTTCTCGGCCTTCTTCTCGGCCTTCTTCTCGGCCTTCTCCTGAACTCCTGTGTCGGTCTTGTCCTTCGCTTCGGCGGGCGAGGCCTTGGCCGCCTCCTCCACATCCTCGCCCTCTTCGGCGAGCATGGCGATGATTGTGCCGACCTTGACCCCCTCGGTCCCCTCGTCCACCTCGATCGCGGCAATCGTGCCCTCGTCCACCGCCTCGAACTCCATCGTCGCCTTGTCGGTCTCGATCTCGGCCATGATATCGCCCGAACTCACCGTGTCACCGACCTTGACCAGCCATTTGGCGAGCGTCCCCTCCTCCATGGTGGGCGACAGGGCTGGCATCTTGATGGCGGTGGGCATGGGTCGGGCGCGGCCTCTTCACGAAAAATGGCTTTGGCGGTGCGCCGGTCTCTGGCGAATTTGAGCCTTTCGGGCAAGTTTCTTGCACCCGCTGCCGTTCCATCGGATAAGCACGGCCCGACGGAGGGGCGCGAGGCATGCGAATTTATCTGGTCGTGATGGACGAGACCGCCGAAGCGAAGAAGGCGCTGCGCTTCGCCTCGGTGCGCGCGCGGCAGACAGGCGGCGCGGTGCACATCCTGGCGCTGGTCCCGCGGCAGAACTTCAATGCCTTCGGCGGAGTGCAGGCGACGATCGAGCAGGAGGCGCGCGAACGCGCCGAGGTGATGGCCAACAGCGAGGCGGGCAATATCTTCGCCGACAGCGGCAAGATGCCGGTAATCGCGGTGCGGCCGGGAAACCCCACCGAGGTGATCCGCGACTATTTGGCCGAACACCGCGACGTTGCGGCGCTGGTCCTCGGCGCAAGCGGTGACAGCAGCTCGGGCCCGCTCGTGACGCATTTCGCAGGAGTGGCCAACACCCTGCCCTGCCCGCTCTACATCATACCCGGCGGCCTCGAGACCGCCGCCATCGACAGCCTCGCGGGCGCGGAAGAAGCGCGGAGCTAGCGCGTCTTCTTCTTGCCGCGCCCCTGGTGCCTGATATTGGACGGGCGGCCCCGCTTGCCCTGCGGTTTATCCGACTTCTCCTGCCCTGATTTAGCTTGCCCTGACTTGCCCTGCCTCGACTTCGGCTGGCCCGACTTCGGCTGGCCCGACTTCGGCTGGCCCGATTTCGCCTGGCCCGATTTCGCCTGGCCCGATTTCGCCTGGCCCGGTTTGCCTTTCTTCTCGGGCGGACGCTTGCCGCGCGGTTCGGACCGTTTGCCGTCCGAGCCGGGCACCTCGAACTTGAGCGCGCCTGTCAGTGGATTGGCCTCTGCAAGCTTGAGTTCGAGCCGGTCGCCGACCGCATATTCGGTGCCGCTGCGCTCGCCCACGAGCTTTTGCGCCGCTTCGTCGTAACGGAAATATTCGCGGCCCAGCGTGCTCACCGGCACCAGCCCGTCGCCGCCGAGCTTTTCAATGGTGGCAAAGAAGCCGAAGCCCTGCACCCCGGTGATGCGGGTCTCGAAAGTCTCGCCCACGCGGCCCGAGAGCCAGGCGGCGACATAGCGATCGATCGTGTCGCGCTCCGCTTCCATGGCGCGGCGCTCGGTCTGGCTGATGGCGTCGGTGATCTGGCCCAGAGCCTCACGGTCGCGGTCCGACAGCCCCGTCCCTTCGGGCAGATCGAGTTTCGGTTTCGGCTGCTCGAGCTTGTAGGCATCGACCAGCGCGCGATGGACCAGCAGATCCGCATAGCGGCGGATTGGCGAGGTGAAATGCGCGTAGGATCCGAGCGCAAGGCCGAAATGCCCCGCATTGGCCGGGCCGTAATAGGCCTGCGTCTGGCTGCGCAGCACCGCCTCCATTATCAGCGCCTTTTCAGCCGGATCAGAGATGTCCTTGAGCATCCGGTTGAACAGGCCGGGAGTGACCACCTGGCCCAGCGCGAAGCTGCGCCCCTGGCTGGAGAGATATTCCTTGAAAGCGAGCAGCTTCTCCCGGCTCGGCGGCTCGTGGACGCGATAGACCACCGGCGCGGTCTTCGCCTCGAGCGCCTTGGCCGCGGCGACATTGGCAGAGATCATGAAATCCTCGACCACGCGGTGCGAGTCGAGCCGTTCGCGCACGGCGATCTCTTCGATCTGTCCCTCGTCGTTGAGGCGCACCTGCCGCTCGGGTAGCTCCAGATTGAGCGGATCGCGTTCCTCGCGCGCGGCGTTGAGCAGCTTCCAAGCCCCCCACAGGTTCTGCAGATGCTCGGGCGCGTCGCCCGCATCGATCGCCGCCTGCGCGTCTTCATAGGCGATGTTGTCCGCAAGCCGGACGATCGCGCGGGTGAAGCGCCAGTCGGTGACCTTGCCTTCGGGCGAGATGCGGAGGTGACAGGCCATCGCCGCGCGATCTTCGTCCTCGATGAGCGAGCATACGTCGGCGCTCAGCACTTCGGGCAGCATCGGCACTACGCGGTCCGGGAAATAGACCGAATTGCCGCGCTTCCTCGCTTCCTTGTCGAGCGCGCCGCCGGGGCGGACGTAAAAACTGACATCGGCAATCGCCACGATGGCCTTGTATCCGCCCTTCCCGTCTGGCTCGGCCCAGATAGCATCGTCATGATCGCGCGCGTCGGCGGGATCGATCGCCACGATGGGAACGTCACGCAAATCCTCGCGCTTGTCCTCGCTCAGCGGCAGTTCGGTTGCGGTCTGCGCTTCATTGATCGCCTCTTCGGGGAAGATGTGCGGAATGCCGTGCTTGGCGATGGCGATGAGGCTGAAGCTCTTCGGCGCAAGCGGATCGCCCACCACTTCCACCACCTTGACGGCCGCCCGGGCGCCGCGTCCCGCGCGCTCGGCGAGCACCAGATCGCCTTCCTTTGCCTCGCCCAAATCCGATATGGGCGAGGAATTGCGCACCCGCTTGTCGACCGGCGCGAGCCAGGCCTTGCCACTGCCGTCGATCTCGACCACGCCCATCAGCCCCTCGGTCCGCGCGGGCAGCTTCTTCATGACATGCGCCTGCCAGCCCTTGCCGGTCTCCTCGGTGCGCGCGAGGATACGGTCGCCGCGTTTGAGCGCGCCCTGCTTCTTCTTTTCGCGCACGAGCAAGCGAGGCGGCTTGGCGCCATCGTCGGGCTCCCAGCTCTCGGGTTCGGCGAAGAGCTCGTCGTCTTCGATGTCGACGATCTTGAGGACGGTCACTTTCGGCAGCCCGCCCATCCGGTGATAGGCGGTCTTCTTGCCGTCGATCAGGCCTTCCTCCGCCATGTCCTTGAGGCGCTTCTTGAGCGCGATCTTTTCCTGGCCCTTGAGATCGAACGCCTTGGCGATTTCGCGCTTGCCGGCGGCACCCTCGTCGGTCTGGAGAAATTCGAGTATCTGTTCTTGCGACGGCACGCCTTGGGGCTGCCGGCTTCTGTTCTGTTTTGTCATCCGGCCCATATGGGGACGCCGTTGCAGGCTGTCACCCGCTCAATAGGCCCGCGCCAACAGTACGCGTTCCACTGCGGGCTCTCCGGTAAAAATGCAGGGGCCACCTGCCGGCGCGCCGTCCATCGGGACGTTGCGGATGGACAGCTTGTGGGCTTTCAGCCGCTCGACCACCTTGTCGAGAGCCGTACCGCTGGGCTTTGCCCATTGCACCTCTACCCAGCCCGGATATTTCTCATCCGAGGAATAGAAGCTTTCCACCTCATCGAAGGATTCGACGCCGCGCGTGATGTTATCCTCGCGCCGCTCGCGCGCCTGGGTGAGCAGGGCGGCCTGCATGTCGGCAAGCACGTCGGGGATCGTCTGTCCCGCCACTTCGCGGGTTGGCGTCTGGAAGGCGGGTTTTCCACTAACCTCGTCCCACAACCGGTCGCGGCGAAGCATGGAGACGACGCCGTTCTCCATATCGCGGCCGCCGACCTCGATAATTACCGGCGCGCCCTTGCGCACCCAGTCCCATCGCTTTGCCGCGGCCTTTCCGGGCTTGGCATCGAGCAGGACTCGCACGGGTTCGCCGAGCGCCGTTCGGCCCGCGAGCGTTGCGCGAAGCGCCTGGCAATATTCGAGTAGCGCCGTGTCCTCTTCGCTTTCGCGGAGCATGGGCAGAATCACTACCTGCCATGGCGCGATCTTCGGCGGTACGCGCAGCCCGTCGTCGTCGCCGTGGGTCATGATCACGCCGCCGACCATCCGGGTCGAGACGCCCCAACTGGTGGTATGGGCCAGACTCTCGCCGCCATCCCTGTTCTGGTATTTGATCCCGCTCGCTTTGGCGAAATTGGTGCCGAGATAATGGCTGGTGCCTGCCTGCAGCGCCTTGCCGTCCTGCATCATCGCCTCGATCGACCAAGTCTCGACCGCGCCCGGAAAGCGCTCGTTCTCGGGCTTTTCGCCGGCGATCACCGCGAGGCTCAAATCCTCGTCGGCGAAAGCGCGATAGACCTCGAGCATCCTCAGCGTATGCTCCTTGGCCTCCGCCTCATCGGCATGCGCGGTGTGGCCTTCCTGCCAGAGGAATTCGCTGGTGCGCAGGAACATGCGCGTGCGCATTTCCCAGCGCACGACATTGGCCCATTGGTTGAGCTTGAGCGGGAGGTCGCGCCAGCTGCGGATCCAGCGCGCCATCGCATCGCCGATAATCGTCTCCGAAGTGGGGCGGACCACCAGCGGTTCTTCCAGCTTCGCTTCGGGATCGGGAACCAGCCCGCCATCCGGCCCGGCGATCAGGCGGTGATGGGTAACGACGGCCATTTCCTTGGCGAAGCCTTCGACATGCTGAGCCTCGCGCTCGAAATTGGAAAGCGGGATGAAGATCGGGAAATAGGCATTGTCGTGCCCGGTTGCCTTGATCCGGTCGTCGAGCAGGCGCTGCATGCGTTCCCAGATGCCGTAGCCCCACGGCTTGATCACCATGCAGCCGCGCACGCCCGATTCCTCGGCCATGTCCGCAGCGGTTATGACTTCCTGATACCAGGCGGCGAAATCGTCGGAACGGCGGGTGGTCAAGGCATGGCGGATCTGGGCCACGAAAAGTCCTGTTGTTGATGGGGCGGGAGCGGGCCTTTACGGATTACTTGTCGAGCGCGTCCAGCTTCTTCTGCATCTGCGCCATCTGCCTTCGCAGCTCGGCAAGTTCCCCGTCATCCCTGGCAGGCGTCGATTTGACGCCAGGCGGAATGAAGGCTTCCGCGGCGGCACGCATCATCGCCATGTTGGTTTCATGGATCTTGGCGAAGGGGTTGGCTGCCATGCCTTCCTTGAAAGCTTCGGACAGCTGCTCGCGGTTCTTGCGAAAATTGGCCATGCTGGCTTCGAGATAGCTGGGCATCATCGCCTGCATCGAATTGCCATACATCGATATCAGGTCGCGCAGAAAGCTGACCGGCAGCATCTGTTCGCCGCTGCTTTCCTCCTCGACGATGATCTGCGTCAGGATGGCATGGGTGATGTCGTCCCCCGACTTGGCGTCCATCACTGTGAAATCGACATTCTCGCGGACCATTTTCCCGAGATCGTCGAGCGTGATGTAACTGCTGGTATCGGTATTGTAGAGCCGCCGGTTGGCGTATTTCTTGATGACGATCGGTTCGCCGTCCTTGCGCTTGGCCATGTGCGGGGGTGTCCCTGAAATTGCTGCGACGCTGCGGGCTTAGCAGCTGCACAATGTGCAGCGCAACATGCGTAGGCGGTCAGCCGAAGCGGTGTCCCAGAACGGTCAGCAATTCATATTGCGAAAGAGAGGTTTGCCGCGCAGCATCGGGCAGGTGATAGTGCAGCGAAACCCAGTCTCCTTCGCGCAGGTCCTCGGCAGCCGAGAGGTCGATCGCCATCATGTCCATCGACACCTTGCCGAGGATGGGCAGGCTGCGTCCCTCGTGCTCGAATGCCGCACCGCCCCAGGCACGCAACATGCCGTCGGCGTAACCGAGCGAGACCGTACCCACGCGGGTTCGCTCTATTGCCGTGAAGGTCGCATTGTATCCCACGCTCTCGCCCGCCTCGATCCATTTGGTGGAAATCAGCGCAGCTTTCGGAAAGGCGACCTGGCGAATGATCCCGTCGAGTTCGGGACGCAGCACGCCTCCGTAAAGCGAAAGACCGGGCCGGGTCAGGTCGAAGGCATAGTCCGCCCCGAGCGCGATACCGGCGCTGTTGGCAAGACTGGCGTCGCGAGGGCGGACCAGCAGGATCGCGGATTTGAACGCGGCCAGCTGTCGCGCATTCATCGGCGAATCCTCGTCGGCGCAGGCAAGGTGCGACATGAGCACCTGCACCTCGAGCGCATGCACCGCCGGGTCGGACAATTCGTCCGGCCTGACGCCGAGCCGGTTGATGCCCGTGTCGACCATCAGATCGCATGGCCCGCCCCCGATCTCGCGCCATAGCTTCGCCTGATGGAGCGAATCGATCACCGGGCGAACCCCCGTGGCTCGTGCGTAGGCCGCCTCTTCGCCAGTGCCAGCACCGTGCAGCACGGAGACCTGCTCCGGGGGAACATGCGCAATGACCGCTGGAACCTCGCTCCAGTGCGCAACGAAGAAATCGCGTGCGCCCGCATCGCGAAGCGTTGGCAGGCAGCGATCGACGCCCAGTCCGTAGCAATCGGCCTTCACCGCCGCACCCGCCCGCGCCGTGCCCGACAATCTGTCAAGCTCGCGCCAATTATGCGCCAGAGCCTGGCGATCGATCTCCAGCTTCAACGTGGGCGGCGGCAGTTCTGCCATGCGGATCAGGGCGTCGCTGGCGAGACCGGCGGCCGACCCTCGCTGTCCTCGAAATCGCGCGGCGGACCATCGGGGATGCCCCACCAGGCGACGATCACGCCGAAGCCGACCACTGCGATGGTGTACCACAACCCGGCATAGACGTCGCCCGTGCGGGCGACGATGATGCCTGCAATCAAGGGCAGGAAGCCGCCCAGATATCCCGCGCCGATGTGATAGGGGATCGACATCGAAGAATAGCGGATTCGGGCAGGAAACATCTCGCTCAGTAGCGCGGCAACCGATCCGTAGGTCAGTGCCGATAGCATGCCGCACACCAGGAGCAACGCGCCGATTCCCAGTATGTTCGGCCATGGGGGCGTCTGGCGCGAGAAGTCGAACCCACTCTCGGTCAGTGCTGCCTGCACGCCGTCTCTGCGCGCGGCACCGTCCTCCAGCCAGTCCGGCTCGATTGGAACCGCCTGCCCACCGACCGTCAATCCAAGCTCTTCGGCAGGCTGCAGCGCGTAGGGCACCCCGCTGGCGGTAAGCGTCTCCAGCAATTTTCCGCAATAGGTCTGCTCGCGGCTGAACAATTCGGCGAAGGGATCGGTGGTGCATCGGCTGCCCGAAA
>JBBSMH010000093.1:0-7602 GCA_038233275.1 Sphingomonadales bacterium
TCCACGCCGGGCAGGCCGCGATTCTCGAAACTGCGGATCGCTCCGCCTTCTGCCGTCAGCCCGAGGATGAACCCGCCGGGCAATGGGAAATACTGTCCCGCGCGGCCTCTTACGCGCAGATAGTCGACCGTACCCAGAAGCCCGGCATATTCGGTCGTGACCGACAGGTTGCGGCCGCGCGTCGGGCGCAGGCGGCTGTCGGTGGTGTCCATCGTCATTGTCAGGCCAAGGATCGAGCTAGTCCGCTCCCCGATAGCGTCGCACAGATAACGTCCGGCGAGCAGCGGCTCGCAGGTGCGGATTCCGTCGCCATCGAAATCGCCGAAGAATTGGGATTCGGAAATTGTGACGTCGTCGTAGTTGAGCGTATAGCTGCCGACCAGCGAGATATATTCCGTCAGCGGGACGCCCGCGCGCAGCGAAAAGCCGGTGGTCGCCTGCGAATAGGTGCCGGTGCCCCGGTTGAAATAGTCATTGTCGAAATCGCGACGGTAGATGTCCACCCCGGCCGAGATGTTCCGGTCGAACACATAGGGCTCGGTAAAGCTGATCTGGGCCGACCGCGAGATACGCGAATAGTTCAGGCTGAGGCCGACCGTCTGCCCGCGTCCGCGGAAATTGCGCTGGCGGATCGAGCCCTGCAGAATGAAATTCTCGATCGAGGAGAACCCTGCGGAAAGCTGCAATTCTCCGGTCGCCTGCTCCTCGACATTGGCTTCCAGGATGATGCGGTCGGGCGCACTGCCATCGACCTGCGTTATCTCGAAGTTTTCCTGGAAATAGCCAAGCGAATTGATGCGCGCAGTCGAGCGTTTGACGGCCAGAGAGTTGAACGCATCCCCTTCCGCGATCCGGAATTCGCGGCGGATCACCTTGTCCTGCGTCAGCGTGTTGCCATTGACGTCGATCCGCTCGACATAAACGCGCGGCGCCTCGCGCAGCTGGAAGGTCACGTCCATCGTGAGGTCTTCCTTTTTGCGCACGAACCGCGGCGCGACGTCGGCGAAGGCATAGCCGAAAGTGCCGGCCAGATCGGTCAGCTGCTCGACCGTATTTTCCACCCGCTTTGCGTCATACCAGTCGCCGGTCTTCATCGGCAGGCGCGCGGTCATCGAATCGCTGTCGAAATCCCGCAGCTGGCTGTCGACGCTCACGTCGCCGAATTTGTACCGCTCACCCTCCTCGACCACATAGGTGATAATGAAGTCGCGCTTGTCTGGCGTGAGTTCGGCGACCGCCGAAACGACGCGGAAGTCGGCATATCCCTGCGTCAGATAGAACTGGCGCAGCTTCTGCTGGTCGAAAGCCAGCCGGTCGGGATCGTAGCTGGTGGCGGAACTGAAGAAGCTCAGCAGGCGGGCCTGCTTGGTCACCATCTCACCGCGAAGCTCGTTGTCGGAGAATTCCTCGTTGCCGATAATGTTTATCTGCTGGACCTTGGATTTCGGGCCTTCGGTGATCTCGAACACGATATCGACGCGGTTCTGCGCCATTTGCACCATCTTAGGCTCGACCACCGCCGCAAAACGGCCCTGCCGCTTGTAGAGCTCGATGATGCGCGCCACGTCGGCGCGCACCTTGGAGCGGGTAAAGATCTGCCGCGGCGCAAGCTTGATCTCGGGCAGAATCTTGTCCGACTTGATCCGGTCGTTGCCTTCCAGAATGATGCGGTTGACCACCGGGTTCTCGACGATCTCGATGATGACATTGCCGTTCTCGTTGCGAACCGCATAGCTCGCAAACAACTCCGTCGCGGAGAGGTCCTTGAGCACTTGGTCGCCCACTGCGGGGCTCCACACGTCGCCCGGACGCAGGCGGATGTAGGACAGGATCGTCTGCGGTTCGAGCCGCTGGGCACCTGCCACCGCGATCGTGCGGACGATATCGCCCTGTTGCTGCGCGGGTGCCGGTTCCGCAGCTTCCTGCTCGTCCGTGTCCTGCGACAGGGCAGCCGCCGGAAGTCCGGCCAGCATGGTGCCCGCCAGCAAGGTGGCGGCAATCCGCGCGGAATGGTTGGTGCGCCGTCCCGCGGACTTGAAATTGGTTCTCATCGACAAGGAAATACCCGTCCCGTTAAAAAACATCAGACCCGGCTTGAAGCATCCCCGCTCGATAGCGTCTGGGGCCAGGCCGGGATAGCCAGGGCGCCCTGTGCCCGATGAAGAACGGGCAATCAAGCTGCGGTTTGCCTACTCCGGGTCCGTCCGCTCCCTTTCCCCGACTAGCTGCCGAAAACCGGCAGGCTGACCAGGTCGTTTATCGTGACGAATATCATCAGCATGAGCACGATGGCTATGCCGGTGCGATACGCCAGTTCCTGACCGCGCGGACCCACCGGCTTCCGGCGGACCGCTTCGGCCGCGTAGAATGCCAGGTGCCCGCCATCGAGCGCGGGGATTGGCAACAGGTTGATGAATGCCAAGTTAAGCGAGATCAGCGCAGCGAAATTGACGAAGGCGATCGGCCCGAGACTGAGTTGCTCGCCAGCGTATTTGCCGATCTTGACCGGCCCGCCGAGTTCGCGGATCGAGCGCTCGCCGGAAAAGATCTGGGCGATTCCGGTCACCATCATGCGGGTGAGATCGACCGTTTCCGACACAGCCTCGCGGCTGGCCGGAAGGATGCCCATCGTCTGCCATTCGAAGGGCGCCGAATAGATCCCCAGCCGCCCGATCCGGGCCTGGTTGCCGAAGCGATCCTCCTCGACTGCGTCCCCGATGGTCACGGGGATCGAGAGCGTGTCTCCCTCGCGTTCGACCCCCAGGACGATGTCCTTGCCCGGGAACATCAGCACCCGGTCGGTGATGTCGCCGAATTCCTCGACGCGCTCGCCATCGATGGACACGATGCGGTCGCCGATCTCCAGCCCCGCTTCGCGGGCGACCGAAATCTCGGAGAATCGCTGGACGACATTGGTTTCGGAGGCATCGATGGGCACGGGTCGGCCCAGCAAGGCGAAAAAGCCGGCGAAGATTGCCAGCGTTACGAGAATGTTGGTCGCCGGACCCGCGAACACGATCAGCGCGCGTTTCCAGAGCGCAGCGTGGTGGAAGCTTCCCTTGCGTTCCTCCTCGCTCGCCTGCGCCGCCGCATCAGCATCGGGCATGCTCGCCGGGTTCATGTCGCCCTTGAACTGGACGTATCCGCCGAGCGGGATCGCGGCGATGCGCCAGCGTGTGCCGCGCCTGTCGGTCCAGCCCGCCAGTTCCTTGCCGAAACCGATCGAGAACGCCTCGGCCTGCACTCCGAACCAGCGCCCTACCAGATAGTGGCCCAGTTCGTGCACCGTCACCAGTGGGCCGAGCAGTAGCGGGAAGCCGAGGATATACATCCAGAAGGGAATGGATTCGAACAAGTCAGGCAGGCTCCAGAAGTTCGCTCGCCCAGACGCGCGCATCTGCATCGATACGCAGGACGTCCTCGAGCGTTGCGGGTGCGGGAGGGAGCGAACGTACGCTCAATACATCTTCCACCAATCGAGCGATACGGCTGAACGAAATCTGACCTGCGAGGAATGCGGCGACCGCGATTTCATTTGCGGCGTTGAGCACCGCCGGCGCGGCACCGCCCTCTTGCGCCGCCGCGCGCGCGATCCTGGTGGCGGGAAACCGGCTTTCGTCGGGAGCGAAGAAGGTCAGCTTGCCTTGCCCGACGAGGTCGAGCGGTTCGCACGGCGTGTCGATCCGCGCGGGCCAGGCAAGGCACGATGCGATGGGCACCCGCATGTCCGAGGGGCCGAGCTGCGCCAGGGTCGATCCGTCGCGATACTCTACCATTGAATGGATGACGCTTTGCGGGTGCACGACGATACGGATGTTCTTGAGCCCCACCGCGAACAGGTGGTGCGCCTCGATCAGTTCGAGCCCCTTGTTGAACATGGTCGCCGAATCGACGCTGATCTTGGCGCCCATGTCCCAGTTCGGATGGGCGACCGCCTGCTCGGGCGTGGCGGAATCGAGCCGCTCCCTCGACCATGTGCGAAGCGGTCCGCCGCTGGCGGTCAGCGTGATCGATCGGACATCCTCGATCCGTCCGCCTTGAAGGCATTGGAAGATCGCGTTGTGCTCCGAATCGACCGGGAGCAACGTGGCACCGTGTTTCGCCACTGCGGCGGTCATGACTCCGCCTGCGCTGACCAGCGCTTCCTTGTTGGCGAGCGCGACCGTCCCGCCGCGCTCGATCGCCGCCATGGTGGGTCCAAGCCCCGCGCAACCGACGATCGCCGCCACAGTGAGATCGACCGGACGGGACGCGGCCTCGCACAGCGCAGCCGGACCGGCCGCCGCTTCCACACCGGACCCGGCCAACGCTTCGCGCAATTCCCACAACTTCACCTCGTCGGAGACGACGGCAATCTTCGCACCGAACTCGCGTGCAAAACCGGCAAGCTTTCCGACATTGTTGTTGGCGGTCAGCGCTACCACCCGCCAGTCGCTCGGATTGCGCCGGACGAGGTCGAGCGTCTGCTCCCCCACCGAGCCCGTCGCGCCGAGTATGGAGATCGACCGGGTCATGACAGCAGGGCGAAAAATGCCGCGCCGGTCAGCAGGACCACCGGGATTATCCCGTCGGTCCGGTCGAATACGCCGCCATGGCCGGGTATGAGGTTCGAACTGTCCTTCACCCCGGCCCGCCGCTTCAGCCAGCTTTCGAGGAAATCGCCTGCCTGCGCCGCAACGGCCACCACCGCGCCGATCAACACGACCTGTAACGGTCCGCCCGGATCGTGCGATGCGCGCGAAGCCTCGGGCACCCACCGCGCGATCGTCCAGGCGCCCAAGCCGATGAACAGGCTCGCTCCCACAATCCCGCCCAGCAGCCCTGCCCAGGTCTTGGATGGGCTGATGCGCGGTGCGATCTTCGGCCCGCCCAGCGTCCGCCCGAACCCGTAGGCGAAGCTGTCGACGAAAACGACGACGCCGATTATCCCTGCCAGCATCGGCATCGGCAGCCGGACCATGATGAAACCGGCGAGTCCGATATAGACCGCGCCGAAGACCAACCACGCCATGCGCGCCGCCGGCGTGGCGAAGCCCTTCACCGCCAAGGGGACGAACTCGGCGAAGGTCGCAAGCGCCACCGCGCCCACGAACAGGTCGAGCCAGATTCCACCCGCCCACAGCGCCGCGGCCCGCGTCGCGAGCATGACCCCCGCCGATGCCAGCCGCACGGGCAGGTCGGCATGCCTGCGCTTGAGAACAGCTGAAAGGCCCTCAGCGCCCGCCAAAGCGTCTCTCCCTCCCGGCGAAATCGTCCAGCGCATGCTGCAAATGCTCCGGCGTGAAGTCAGGCCACAGCACATCGGTGAACACCATCTCCGCATAGGCCGCCTGCCAGAGCAGGAAATTCGACAGCCGGACTTCGCCGCTGGTGCGTATGAGCAGGTCGAGCGGTGGCAGATCGGCAGTGTAGAGATGCCGCGCTATGCTCTCCTGCGTCACCTCACCTTCTTTCGCCGCGAGCGCGGCGGCGCGTGCGATTTCCTGTTGCGAACCGTAATTGAGGGCAACAGCGAGGATGCGCGAACCCTTTGCGGTCTGCTTGATGGCATCTTCGAACATTTCGACAAGATCATGGGTGAAACCTTTGTAGTCCCCGATTATTTTCAGCTGCACATCATTGGCAATGAATTCGGGAAGGTCCGATTTGATGAATTTGCGCATCAGCCCCATGAGCTGATCGACCTCGTCCTCGGGCCGCTTCCAGTTCTCGCTCGAAAAGGCATAGAGCGTCAGGCATTCGATACCCATTGGCTCGACCGCCCGCACCAGCCTGCGCACCGCCTCGACCCCGCGCTGGTGACCCATGGCGCGCGGCAAATGCATGCGCTTTGCCCAGCGGCCATTACCGTCCATGATGATGGCGACGTGCCGCGCCCGGGATCCGCCCTCATCCATAAAGCATTGCGAAACGCCCACCCTATTGGGTGAGGATTTCCTGCTCCTTTTTCGTGGCGGCCTCGTCGGCTTCGCCAACGTATTTGTCGGTCAATTTCTGGACCTCGTCCTCGCTTCGCTTGCGCTCGTCTTCGGAAATTTCCTTTTTCTTCTCGTCTTCCTTGAGCGCTTCCATGCCGTCGCGCCGCACGTTGCGGATGGCGATCTTCGCGTTCTCGGAATATTGCCCCGCGAGCTTGGCGAGTTCCTTGCGCCGCTCCTGCGTCAGATCGGGCATCGGGAGGCGAACGGTCTGCCCATCGGTCATCGGGTTGAGGCCGAGATTGGCGTGAGCGATGCCCTTCTCGACCGCGGTGACATTCGCCTTGTCCCACACCTGCACCGCCAACATCCGCGGCTCGGGCGCATTGACCGTGGCGACCTGATTCAACGGCATCATCGCGCCATAAACCTCCACCTGCACCGGATCGAGCAGGCTGGTGTTGGCGCGACCGGTCCGCAGTCCGGAAAGATCGCTCTTGAGGCTGTCCACCGCGCCCCGCATCCGGCGTTCGATATCGGCTTTGTCGTATTTGGCCATGTCGGGCTTCCTCGATTGAATTTTGCTATCAGCTGTCCTGCACGATCGTCTGCGCGCCCTCGCCCGCCAGCACCCGGGCGAGATTGCCCTTTTCGCGGATCGAAAAGACGACGATCGGAATGTCGTTGTCCCGGCACAGGGCTACCGCGCTGGCGTCCATAACCCTAAGATTATCCGCTAAAACGCGGTCGTAACTCACGGTTTCATAACGTTTTGCCTGCCGGTTCTTCTTGGGATCGCTATCATAGACCCCATCCACGCTGGTCCCCTTGAACAGCGCGTCGCAGCGCATTTCTGCGGCGCGCAGCGCGGCGCCGCTGTCGGTGGTGAAATAGGGTGCACCCACCCCTGCGGCGAAGATAACCACCCGGCCCTTTTCAAGATGCCGTTCCGCCCTGCGCCGGATTACCGGTTCACAGACCTGGTCCATCTGGATCGCCGACTGCACCCGCGTGGGAACGCCAATCTGCTCCAGCGCGCTCTGCATCGCCAGCGCGTTCATCACGGTCGCGAGCATGCCCATATAGTCGGCCTGCGCCCGGTCCATGCCCTGCGCGGCCCCGGCCATGCCACGGAAGATGTTGCCGCCGCCGATGACGAGGCAAATCTCCAGCCCCTGGTCCTTGGCCGCCTTCACCTCCTTGGCGAGTTCCATGACGAAAGCGGGATCGATGCCGAACTGCTGTTCGCCCATCAGCACCTCGCCCGAAAGCTTGAGCAGAACGCGATTGTATCGGGATGCGGCCATGCGGATGGATTCTCAGCAGCTTGGTATCGGGGGCTAGAATTGCGAGAGGCCTTAGTGCGCATGCGCCCGCATGCCAAGGGGACTCGCTAGGCGGCGCGCACCGTGGCGTGCCAGCTGGTATGCTTGATGCCCCGTGGCAGAGGCAACAGTCGGTCGCGGGCGAACCTCGAGCCGAATTCTGTTTCGGAAACCTCCAGCCGGTGGCGCGCGGCCAGTTGGCGGAAGGTGCGGGGGTCGAACCAGCAGGTATGCTCGGGATTGTTGTCGACTTCCCTGCGCAACACCGCCTTGACTGAATTGCGCCAGTACCACGGGTTGGGCGTCGAGATCAGCAGCAGGCCTCCCGGCTCGAGATGACGCTTTACGCTGCGCAGGAA
>JBBSMH010000094.1:0-7553 GCA_038233275.1 Sphingomonadales bacterium
CAACCGCAAGACGACCATTCTGGTAGCGGGGCTGCGCATGACCGGAATGGTCGCGCCGATGGTGCTCGATGGTCCGATCAATGGCGACTGGTTCGAGGCCTATGTCCGCCAGGTGCTCGTGCCGGAACTGCCCGCCCCCTACAGCCCGGACTTCAACCCCATCGAAAAGGCGTTCTCCCGGCTCAAAGCCATGTTGCGCAGGGCATCTGAACGAACCGTCAGCGGCCTTTGGGACTTGATCGGCAGGCTCGTCGATATCTTCAAGCCGCGGAATGCGCAAACTACTTCAGCTCCTGCGGCTACGATCCATAATGAGCGGAAACCGCTCTAAAGCATACTCCGAGCGGGCGGCTGATTATGCCGCTCGCTTTTCGGGGTTCTCCGATATTGTAAGGTACATCGCGCCATCATGCCGCCGAGTTCGAGGCCGCACGGCCGCCAGGCAGAACAGGTCGCGTGGAGCGCACAACCGCGTCGGCGTCAGCTCAGTGAACCGACCGGGCGCACGTTAGAGCAAGGGGCGCATTTCCCCCGCATGCGAAATGCCGTTCACTCGAGCTTTCACCGTCTGCGAAGACGGTAAGATGCGCCAAAGCCCGCAAGCTTCGAATAATTTTCGCCTAAGACTGCAATGCACGGCCAGGCGGTATTCCGAACCAACCTGCTCGGCAGGACCGGAATACCCTGCATCGTCTAAGCGGAGGAACTCGTGTTGATGGAACCGTTCACTCCGCGCGGGAAGAAGCCGCCCTGTTGAGCCGCCATCCGCGTCAGGAAGACGATGTTGAGAACCTGCGGACCCGTGCGGCTGAAGACGAGTCCATTCCCATCGGTTGGAACTATGTTGGCACCGTTGTTCCGAATGGCGACGCCCTGATCGAGGTCGGCCGGTCCATCGAGACTATCGCGCGCGTCCGAAATCTTTTCAGTCGCGTCGATCAGTGCCGGCGCAGGGGTTGATATACCCTTGCCGAACAGCACTGTGCGTACCAGGCTGGCATGATAGGCTTCCGCCGCGAGAATGCCCGCTGCTGCTTCGAGGAACGTCTTGTTCGTGATGAGCGGGGACGCACCCTTATAGGCTGTAACGCCCACATCTTCGAAGATGTAAGCACCGAGAAGAAAATTCTCGTCGCTGGCATAGGGATCGAAGGATTGGCCGGCACCAATCAGCCCAGCCGCTCGCGCCGCCGCAGAGAACGGCCCGTTCGGACCTGAGCTGATATCGATCGGAGGTTGCGCGACTGCCGCAGAGCCAAGAGCTGTGCGCAAGAACCGCACATGCGCAATCTCGTCCCGGGCGATTTCGCGCGCATATTGCGCAATCAGGGGATCGGTGAAATTGACCTTCCGGCCGCCCGTTACTCCGCCTTGCGTTCCGACGCCGCCGAGAATATTTGCCGGCAGCCCTTCGCCGAACGCGGCTTGGAAGTAGAACTGCGCCTCGAGATATTCGAGGTTGAGCGCAAAGTTCAGAATGTCAGCGTCGCCGATAGCAGTCGTGGGCGTCGGGGTCGGACCTCCACCGATTGGCGGGTTGCGGGGACGATTTTCTCCCTCGAAACAGCCAGACAGGAGCGTGGCGCCTGCCACCGCTGCCGCCGCTCCGCCACTGGTCCGCAAGAAAGCGCGGCGGTTGGCCCGCGCAACCATCGCATCGATCAACTTGTGTTCGTTTTTCATCTGGGATGTTCCCTTCAAGACCGGATCAGTTGGCGTCGCTCATGCGGATGTTGCCATTGACGCCCGCGGGGAAGAACCCGCCCTGACCGGCCGCCATTTTGGTAAGATAGACGATGTTGAGAACCTGGCCCGCCGTTCGACTGAAGGCCAGGCCGTTCTGGTCCAGGGGAACTATGTTGGAAGCATCGCCGATCATGCGAATGCCTTGGTCCTTGTCTTGCGGACCGTCGAGGCTGTCGCGAGCATCGGAGATCTTTTCGGTCGCATCGATCAGTGCCGGAGCCTGGAGCCCCTTGCGGTAGAGCGTCGTTCGTATAACCCCGGCATGATAGGCTTCGACGGCCAGTATACCGGCTGCCGCCTCGAGGAAGGTCTTGTTTGTAATGAGCGGCGCTGCCCCCTTAAAGGCGGTGACCCCGACATCCTCGAAGATAAACGCGCCGAGAAGGAAGTTCTCGTCGTTCGCATAAGGGTCGAACGACTGGCCGGGACCGATCAGCCCTGCGGCCCGCGCTGCGGCCGAGAACGCTCCGTCGGGGTTTGCGCTGATATCGAGCGCCGGCTGAGCAACCGCCGCCGAACCCAGGGCGGAACGGAGGAATTCCACGTGGGCGCGCTCATCCCCCGCGATTTCCCGCGCATAGAGTTCGACCACCCGGTCACTGAAATTGACTTTTCGTCCACCGGTCACGCCGCCCTGATTGCCGGTTCCGCCGAGCAGGCTGCTGGGAAGGCCTTCACCGAAAACAGCGTGAAAATAGAATTGCGCTTCGAGATATTCGAGGTTGAGTGCGAAGTTAAGAATGTCGACGTCGCTCGGAGCGGCCTGCGCGTGGGCGGCGCTGCCTATTCCCCCGGCCGCGGCTCCCGTGGTGGTGATTAAGGCCATTGTCTTGAAGAAATCTCGCCTTGCGGCCCGTCGACCCGCTCGCTCTTCAAGCGCCGTAAGCGCCAAGGTATCTTCTGTCATGCCAGGAAACCTCTCTCGTTCGGATCGTCCGCACCGTGTGTGGCACCATCGACCTTGTTGATTCAATCTAAATAAGTCTCAGTACGTTATCGTACGGTCGAACTCGGTGAAACGTGGGTCGCACCATTACTGGCCTGCTTCGCCACGCTGGCCTGGAATCCGACCGCCGTTGACACCTGCAAATGCGCCGTTTTTCCAAAAGGCGCGATACGTCGGCTATATTGCTCCTCGGGAAAACCGTAGGCGTCGCCTGCTAACGCTTCCAGCCTCTCCCGATTGCGCACAATGATGCGTCCGCGGCGGCTGTTCAGAGCTCCCTCGCCTTCCAGGATGTGAAGCGAATCGGTGACTGTGGCGCGCCTCACTCCGAGCATGCTGGCGATGTGCTTGTGGCAGAGGCGGATCTCGTCTCCATGCAAGCGATCGTGGCACATCAGGAGCCAGCGTGAAAGCCGCATTGGAGCCGAGTGTATCGTGTTGGAGGCCAAAGTTCTTGAGGATTGGACAGTGAGAGCGTGGACGAAGCGCAAGAAGAGGGTCTTGGCGGCTGGACTGCGCGAACAGAGCGCGAGCAGGTCACTAGCCGCTAGACGCAGCGAGCTTCCACCGCCAACCTGAACGACAGCTTCGTGATCCGCATACTCGCACCCGAGTAGCAGCTGGGAGTTGGTCATCCCTTCGCGGCCGATCAACGCCACCTCCACCCTTGTGCCATCCGAAAGTACATCAGCAATTGATGTCACACCGCATTCCGGGAAGCAGACGAACGTTATGCGTTCGCCTCGGCCAACGATCACATGCCCCTCATCCAACGGCACCCGTTCGAGCCGCGGCCGGACATAGGAAATGTCCTCTGCGCTCAGGCAGTTGAGCAGGAGGTTCTTCGTTTCACAGCAGCTCATAATTCTCGAATGGAACGACCTTAACCTCGAGCGGTTCCCAGGCGTTTGGCCGTGGGGGATCTCATCTGTGCGGTAATGTGATTCACGCTGCCTGCCGGGATGGAGGCCAGCATGGATGGCGAGAACACCTTCTCAGGATCTTCGGGACCGGGTCGTTGCGCCGATTGATGGCGGGCTGAGTTGCCGCGCGACGGCCACCGGCTGTTCGAGACTCGTTGGCCGAAGGCCGACAATACAGCCATTCACGCTCTGAAGGACCCGCCCAGCTTCTTCGCGCGCTCCCAGGCGGAGACAAGATTCTTCGACACATTGAGGTAGCGCGCAAATACCGGCTGCGAGACACGCTCGCTCTTCCGGATAGCCTTGATCTCCTCGGGTGACAGTACAGGCGCGGCTGGTAAGCCGCGTGTACCAAGTGGTACACCGCCCCGTCCTTCCGGAGGGAAGGCCTATGCGTAAGACGTTGTATTTCCCGATAAAATTCAGGAAATGGCGGAGAGGGTGGGATTCGAACCCACGGTACCCGTAAGGGCACAACAGTTTTCGAGACTGCCCCGTTCGACCACTCCGGCACCTCTCCGCATAAGCTTGGCGCGTGGCATGGCGGATGGCCGCCCGCTCGCTCAGCCCGGTGGCTCAGGGAGCGGCGCGGTTAGCTCAAGGCCCGCGCCTTGCCAACCCAAAATTGCCGCATGGCCGGCAAATTCGGGGGATGGTAACCATACGTGAGCTTGTATCGCTCCGGGCTTGCCCCATATTCCCCTCACTCATGGAACGCGCCCTGTTTTTCTCCGCCCAGGCCGGTCGCACGATCGATGCCCCCGCCACTGCGCGTGCCCGCTTCGGCATCGGCGATGTCGTGCGGCACCGAATGTTCGACTTCCGCGGCGTGATCGTCGATATCGACCCCGTCTTCGCCAACAGCGAGGAATGGTATGCCGCGATCCCGGAGGACATCCGCCCGCGCAAGGACCAGCCGTTCTACCACCTGCTGGCCGAGAGCGAGGACAGCTCATACGTCGCCTATGTCAGCCAGCAGAACCTGGTGACGGATTCGCTTGGCGGCCCCGTGGAGCACCCCGAGGTGCATGAGATGTTCGAAGCGTTCGAGAACGGCCGCTACCGCATGCGCCGCGCACTGACGCACTAACGGCGCGCCAAGGTCGCGCCACAAGCGCCTAGCTCTTGATCTTCCAGCCCGACTTCAGCAACCGATAGGCGAGCACCGCCAATACCAGATTGAAGACGAACAACCCGGCCCCGGCGAGCACCACTGCGTCGCTGCCTTCCCCGATGTCGCTTGCGCCGAGGAAGCCGTAGCGGAAGCCCGAGATCACGTAGAAGAACGGGTTGAGCCGGCTGATCGCCTGGAAAGCGGGGGCCAGATTGTCGATCAGATAGAAAGTTCCCGACAGCAGGCTGAGTGGAGTGACGACGAACTGGGTCACCGCGGCGTTGTGATCGAATTTTTCGGCCCAGATCGAAGCGACCAATCCGAGCAGCGCGAGCATGGTCGATCCCATGAGACCGAACCAAGCCACCGCCCACGGATGCTCGACCGCCAGCGACACGCCAGGATATAGCAGCATCGCAGCGGCGATCATTAATCCGACCATGATCGCACGGGTGATGGCCGCAGCGACGATTCCGGTCATCAACTCGCCTTCCGACAGCGGAGGCATCAGCAGGTCGATGATCGTGCCCTGGATCTTGCCCGCGAGCAGCGAAAAGCTCGAATTGGCGAAGGCGTTCTGCATCATCCCCATCACGATCAGTCCCGGCGCAACGAAGCTGGCGAAAGGCACGCCCAACACTTCGCGTCCGCCCCGCCCCAGCGCGACCGAGAAAATCACGAGGAAAAGCAGCGTCGCGATCGCCGGGCCCCAGATCGTCTGCGTCTGGACCTTGAGAAATCGGCGAACCTCCTTAATATAGAGGCTCCACAAACCAATGCGGTTGATGCCGGTGATGACCGGCTCTCCGCGCGGAGGAAAACGGCTCTCGCGCGGGGCATCGGCTTCGATGAAGCTGGCCTCCGCGCTCGTTGCTTGATGGGCTTGATCGGCCATTGGGGCGCGCCTAGGGCGTCGCAACACGGCTGGCAAGCACCCCCAGGCAAGAGCGCGGTACAACAGGAATTAAGCAGGAAATTTCATGAGCTGGACCGACGAACGTATCGCGACCCTGAAAAAGATGTGGGAAGGCGGCGCCACCGCCAGCCAGATCGCCGACGAACTCGGCGGCGTGTCGCGCAACGCCGTGATCGGCAAGGCCCACCGGCTTGGCCTCAAGGCGCGGCCATCCCCGGTCAAGGCTGCCGAGCAGAAGAAGCAGAAAGCCGAAGCGGCGCAGAAGAAAGCCGCGGCGAGGCCCGCGCCGAAAAAGGCGCCGGCGGCAGCCCCCGTAGCGAAAAAACCGGCGAGCAATGCTCCGGCCAAGCCCGGCGGCTATGTCGCCAAGCCGGCCGCGCACACCACCGACAGCTCGATCCCGTCCCAGCCCGTGCCGAACAAGAGCGCCGGCCTGCCCAAGATCGTCTCTGTCGGTCCGGGCGGATTCCTGCGACAGGGCCCGGGCGATCAGCAGCCGCCGATCCCGCCCGCACCCCCGCGCCGGCTGGTGCCCGCCAAGCCGAGCCCCGAGATTGCGGACAAGACCAGCCTGCTCGATCTGAGCGAGAAGATTTGCCGCTGGCCGATGGGCCACCCGGGCGAGCCGGATTTCCACTTCTGCGGCGAAGCGGTGAACCCGGGCTTTCCCTATTGCGTGGAGCACTGCGGGCGCGCCTACCAAGCGCAGCTGCCGCGCGGCGCGCGCCGTCCCCCTCCCCCGCTGCCATTCGGCGGGCCCAGGGTGCGCTGACTGATGCGCTAGAACAGCTTGCTCAACGAAGCCCGGTGGTCGCAAGACCGCCGGGCTTCTTTTTTCCGAAGGAAATGCCGATGCCGCTTTCGCTCCATGCCGCCTTCGTTCCCAGCGCACTGCAGATGCTCGAAACCACTCGTACCCTCGTCGACAAGGGGGAGAAGTGGTGCAGCGAGCAGGCATGCGACCCAGGAGAGCTGATCGGCGGCCGGATTCATGAAGAAATGTTCCCCTTTTCCTATCAGGTAAAGAGTGTCGCAGCGCATACCGCCGGGGCGATAGACGGGGTCCGCGCAGGCGTGTTCAGCCCCGACCTTTCGGAGCCGCCGGGCACCTTCGACAGGTTGCGCGCTGCTCTCGATAAGGCCGAGGGGACGCTTCAGGGGCTGTCGGAGGACGAGATGGAAGGCTGGATCGGTCAGCCGATGCGGTTCGAGTTTCGGGAGTTCCGGATGAATTTCACCAACGAGGACTTCCTGCTCAGCTTCAGCCAACCCAACTTCTATTTCCACGCCGCCACCGCCTACGACATCATGCGGATGAAGGGCGTGCCGGTGGGCAAGCGGGATTTTCTGGGCCGGGTTCGACTGGCTATGGGTTAGGAGCGGCGCGCAAACCAGATCGTGTGGCGCGGCCCCTTGTTGTTGGGCCGGGCCCGGACGGTTTCGATATCGACGCTGAGGCCCGCGTCCTTGAGGCGGGTGGTGAACTTGTGGTCCGGCGCGGCCGACCATATTGCCAGCACGCCCCCCGGGTTGAGCGCATCGCGCAGGCGCGCGATCCCCGTTCTTGTATAGAGCCGCTCATTCCCATCGCGCACGATCCCGTCGGGGCCATTGTCCACATCGAGCAGGACCGCGTCGTACCGCGGCGTCGTGCCATCGACCGCATCATCAACCAGCGCCGCCACATCGGCAATCACGATCTCGCCACGCGGATCCTCGAGCGTGGCGCCGGTCAGCTGCGCGAGCGGCCCGCGTGCCCAGTCTAGTATTTCGGGCACCACTTCGGCGACCACCACCTGCGCGCCAGCGGGTAGTCCTGCGAGGGTGGCGCGATAGGTGAAACCCAAGCCGTAGCCCCCGATAAGGATGCGCGGCGCCCTGGCGGAGAGGCGTTCGAGCGTCTTTATC
>JBBSMH010000095.1:0-7529 GCA_038233275.1 Sphingomonadales bacterium
ATCGAAACTCTCCCTGACCACGGTGATCGCATCGCCATGCCTCTCGCGAGCGCCCTTTTCGGTCAGCCCGATCTGCGCCACCTCGGGTTCGGTGTAAGTGCACCAGGGCAAGGCCTTCCAATCGACCTTGGTGGGCAGGCCGGTGACGATTTCGAGCGCGACGTTCGAGCCTTCATAACCGGAGGCATGCGTGAGGCGGGGGCCAGCGCGGCAATCGCCGATGGCGTAGATCGACCTGACCGAGGTGCGGCGGCGCGCATCGACCTCGATCCCGTTTTCGCCCATCGCAACGCCCAGTTCTTCAAGTCCGAAGCCAGTGCAATTCGGTTTGCGCCCTGTGGCAATGAGCAGGTGCGAGCCATCGATGGTTTCGCCTTCGGCATGGACCCGGATCGCGCCCTCCCGGCCTTCGACCCTCTCCGCCCTGCCGCGCAGGAAACACACGCCTTCTGCTTCCATCACCTCGCGCACCACCGCGACGCTGTCGGGATCGTCGCGATCCATCAGATCGCCCGAATGAATCACCGTCACCGCGCTGCCGAGGCGGCGAAAGGCCTGCGCCATTTCCATGCCGACCACGCCCCCGCCCACGATCACCAGATGTTCTGGCTGTTCGGTCAGGTCGAACAGGTTCTCGTTGGTGAGATAGGGGACGGCCTCCAGGCCATCCACCGGCGGAATCGCAGGACGCGAGCCGGTGGCGATGACGATACGCGGCGCTTTCAATGTCCGCCCCTCAACCTCGACCGAGTGCCTGCCCGTGACCTGCGCCCGGCCGAGGATTACCTCGCAGCCCATCGTCTCGAAGCGTTCCTTCGAATCGTGAGGGGCGATTTCGGCGATGGCGGCATGGATATGCCCATGCACTCCGTTCCACTCGACCTTCGGCTCGGCCAGCGTGACGCCGTAGCGCGTCCTCTCGCGCGCCTCCTGGGCCCGCTTGGCGGCGGTTATGAGCGCCTTCGACGGCACGCACCCGGTGTTGAGGCATTCGCCCCCCATCCGGTCGCCTTCTATCAGCGCGACTTTCAGCCCGAACTTCGCACAGCCGCCTGCGGCGGTCAGCCCTGCGGCGCCCCCGCCGATCACGATAACGTCATGCGTGAATGCCATTGCCCTTGCGGCCTAACCGAAATTTCGGGCAATGCGAACAGCATTGGCGCTCGCCGCCGCTATTGCGCAGGTTTCACCATTTCCGGCCTCCCACAGTGAAAGTTCTCGTGACGGGCTCCGCCGGCCTGCTGGGCGGCGAGATCTGTGCGCGGCTGGTCGCGGCGGGTCACGAGGTGACCGCGCTGGTCCACCGCTCGCGCGAAGTTCGCGGCAATGACGGCGTGCTGGTACGGGTGGCCCGCTTTCTTTCCGGTGACGTGTCGCGGCCCGGGCTTGGACTCGGCGAGGCTGAGCGCGGGACGCTCGATCGTCATCTCCTGATCCATTGTGCGGCGATCACCCGCTTCGACCTCGATGAGGCGAGTTACCGCGCAGTAAATGTCGAGGGTGTTCGGCATGTGGTCGTGCTGGCGGAAGACGTTGGAATGGACCTGCTCCACGTCAGCACAGCCTATGTCTGCGGAGCGCGCAATGGCACTATCGCCGAGGGCGATCCTCTGCCCGAGAGCGGCTTCGCCAATGGTTACGAGAAGAGCAAGGCGGCGGGCGAACGGATTGTCCGCAGCAGCGGCGTCCGCTGGGCGATCGCCCGCCCCTCCATCATCGTGGGCGAGCACGCCACTGGCGCAATCTGCAGCTTCGACGCCACTTATGCCGCGTTCAAGCTGATCGCCGAGGGCCGCGTGCGCCATATGGAAGCGAGTGCCGGGGCAACGCTCGATTTCGTTCCTATCGATCACGTCGCGGCCGGAATCGCGGCGATTGCCGGGCGGATGGAACAGGCGTCAGGCGCAACCTTCCATCTCATCTCCGGGCACGCGCTGCCGGTGGAAGAATTCGCCGGGGCGATCGGGGCCTTTCCGCAATTCCACCGCCCAGAACTGGTTTCGCCGGAGAGCTTCGACCCCGCGGCGCTCCCCGCGCTCGAGCGACGTCTCTACCGCCGCGTCGCGGGTCTTTACGCCAGCTATTTCCAGCGCGATCCGCGATTCGACGATAGATGTTTCCGCGAACTGACGGGGCTTGTCTGCCCGCCCACCGGCACGGCCTATATCCGGCGGCTGATAGACTATTGCATCGGCGAGGGCTTTCTCCCCGCTGACTAGCGCACGTCGGGATAATCCCGTTCCATCCGGTGACGCAGGCCGACGGCCCACAGGATACCCAGCTTGAAATAGATCCAATTGGCCTTGAGCGGCCCCCAGGCGGCTATTCGGCGATCGGAGGTCTCGACGAAGCGCGGGACCATCCGAATTCGTCCGAGCGCGGCGAACTTCACGCACAGATCGGCCTCCTCCATCACCGCATCGCCCGGCGTGCAGCCGCCGATGCGGAGGAAATCCGTGCGGCGAAAGAACATCGCGTGGTCGCCGAACAGCAGCCGCACCCCGCGTGCGAACAGATGGGGGCGAGTGATCAGCGGCGCGTACCAGGTCTTGATCCAATTGTGGAAGCTAGTCCCCCAGCGGGTCTTGCGAGGCCCCTTGATCAGCGGAGTGAAGCTGGCGAGCGCAATGCGCGGGTCCGCAAGGGTCTCCTCAATTACCGCGATCGCATCCGCAGGGGGCAAGGTGTCGGCATGGAGCACACAGACGATCTCGCCATTTGCCTGTTCTACCCCCTTATTGATTTGCCGCGCGCGACCGCGCTCACACCTGAGCACGCGCCAGCCGGCCTCGCGCGCGATAGTCATGGAGCGGTCTGAGCTGCCGCCGTCGACAAGGATGATTTCGGCCGGGGGCGGATCGAGCCGGGCGAGCCGCTCGGCCAGGACGGGCAGCGCCCGCTCCTCGTCGAGCACGGGGATCACCAGCGAGACGCTCATGGAGCAAGATGCGGGCAGGCCGCGAGGTCGTCGGGCGTGTCGATATCGCGCAAGCGGGGCAGGACCACCGGCGCGACACCGTGCCTTTCGAAGCGCCGCATGGCTTCCTCGAATACGCCCCCGGTGCTCCATTCCATCGCGTGGAAGAGGAATGGCATTGGTCTCGCGAGACCGAGAAGGTAATAGCCTCCGTCATGCGCTGGGCCGATGACCGCGGGCGCCCGCTCGAGCGCCCCCGCGGCGCGACGGATGAGAGCGGCGGTAAGCTCCGGGCAGTCGCTGCCCACGAGAATTGCGGGGGGCGCCACTCTCGCCATCCGCGCACCCAGATCGCCCTCGCCCTGATCTTCGATCGCGAATTCGCCTCCCAATAATTGCGAAAAGCGTTCGGGCTCTGCGCCGGTCGTTCGCAGCGACACGGACAGTCCGCTGTCACGCGCTTCGCGCACCGTCTCCCTCAGCATCCGACGGTAGAGCGCGGCTGCGCCCTCGGCCCCGAGAGCGGGGATCAGCCGGGTCTTGACCTGTCCCGGCTCGGGCCAGCGCGCGAAGATCGTCAGGGTGGGCCAGGTCATGGCCGCTGCCTTTAGCGCGCGAGCGCAGCCGCCGCCATCGCGTGCTGACGGATCGCCGCCGGATCGGGTGGGCCCTTGCCGGCCAGCCAGCTTCCGCCGACGCACAGGACCTGCTCGATCCGGAGCCACTCGGCGGCGGATTCCTGTGTCACGCCGCCGGTCGGGCAGAACTTCACTCCGCCGAAGGGACCGGCCAGCGCTTTGAGGGCGGGAATTCCACCAGCGGCAGCGGCCGGGAAGAACTTGAAATGTTCGAGACCGAGATCGAGCCCGCGCATGATGTCGCCAGCCGTGGCCACGCCGGGAAGGAAGGGCACACCCGCAGCGAGCGCTGCGCGCCCGAGCGGTTCGGTCAGGCCCGGTGAGACGATGAATTCGGCTCCCGCTGCCAGTGCGCGGTCGAGGCCGGCCTCGTCGACAACCGTTCCGGCGCCGACAATCGCACCTTCCACCTGTTTCATCGCGCGGATCGCGTCGAGCGCGGCGGGGGTTCGCAGCGTCACTTCGAGCACGCCCAACCCGCCAGCCACCAGCGCTTCGGCCACTGGGACAGCGTCCGCAACGTCATCGATCACCAGAACCGGGATTACCGGGGCCGTTCGCATCAGGGTCTCGATCGCTTTCATAGCGCGTACTCCCGCGCAAACGCTGCAGCAGCGCCGAACAGGCCGGGTTCGGGATGGGTGATCGCCTTCACCGGGACGCTCTCCATCAGGGAGCGGTAGCGCCCCTTGGCCGCAAAGCGTTCGGCGAAGCCGGAGCCCGGCAGGCGATCGGCAAGGCGCGCGCCCAGCCCGCCTGCCAGCACCACGGCACCAGGACCGTGCGTCAAGGCGATGTCCCCCGCTACCGCACCGAAAGCCATGCAGAACCTCTCGAGCGCCGCGCTGGCGATCGAGCTTTCGCCCTCGAGCGCCATCGTCCACAATTGCCTGTCGTCGCCCGAGGGAACCCTCCGGTTTTCCATCTCGGCAAGTACCTCCCATATCGCGCGCAGACCCGGCCCCGCCACCACGCGCTCAACCGAAACCCGCGTATGCTGTCGGCGCAAACGGGCAAGGATGCGGTCATCGATGGCATCGAGCGGCGAATAATCCATGTGCCCGCCTTCGGTGGCGAGCACATGGCTGTGGCCGCCGCGGCGCACAAGTATCGCGACGCCGAGGCCTGTGCCCGGTCCGATGACGCTGATCACGCCTTCCTCGGGTAGCCTGCCGTCGGGTCCGGCGACGCGGACGAAATGTTCCTCTCCAGCGGCATCGACGCCGCGGGCCGTCGCCTCGAAATCGTTGATGAGGATATGTTCTTCCAGCCCCAGTTCCTCGCCGAGCGAGGCCGGCCGTACCATCCACGGGTTGTTGGTCAGCTTGATCTGCTCGCCGCGAACCGGAGCCGCGATGGCGAGCGCCGCGGCGGAGGGCAGTTCTCGCCCGGCCATGTCGGCAAATGTCTCCCAGGCGGTGCGGAGACTGCCGTAATCGGCCGTCGCCAGCTTGACCGGATCACCGAGCGCGACAACACGTCCCTGGCCTACTTCCGCGATGGTAAAACGGGCGTGGGTTCCGCCGATGTCTGCCACCACCAATTCCCGCGTCGCGCTCACAGCCCCGCTTCATGCAGCATCGCGCTGCCCCCCTTTTCCGCCGGGTCGCTGTAACGGCGCATCAGAGCGAAGAGTTCGCGTCCCGTGCCCCACTCTTCGGCCGGGGGAACAGCGTGTTCGCGCCCCTCCCACTCCTCCGCGTCGACCAGCGCCTCCAGCGCCCCGGTTTGCGCGCAGACTCGCACTGTGTCACCGTCGCGTAGCCGGGCCAGCGCGCCGCCGTGCCAGGCCTCGGGCGAGACGTGGATCGCGCAGGGAACCTTGCCGCTCGCGCCCGACATGCGTCCATCGGTGACCAGCGCGACGCGGTTGCCGCGGTCCTGCAGCACGCCCAGCGGCGGAGTGAGCTTGTGCAGTTCGGGCATGCCGTTGGCTGCAGGACCCTGGAAGCGCACCACGACCACCACGTCGCGGTCGAGCTGGCCCCTCTTGAACGCTTCGATCACGCCGTGCTGGCTGTCGAACACCGCGCAGGGAGCCTCGATCGTCCACATCTCGGGATCGACCGCGCTGACCTTCATCGTCGAGCGGCCGATATTGCCGGTCAGCAGCCGCAGGCCGCCATCGGGGCGGAAGGGGTCGGAAACCGGGCGCAGCATCGCCGGATCGCGGCTTTCGCGCGCGCCCTCGGTCCAGACCAGCGTGTCCCCGTCGAGTTCCGGATCCCGCGCGCCCTCGGCCAGCGAGGCACCATAGACGGTCGGAATGTCGCCATGCGCCAGCCCCACGCCGAGCAGTTCGCGGATGATGTAGGGCATTCCGCCCGCAGCCTGGAAATGGTTCACATCGCCCGCGCCGTTGGGATAGATGCTGGCGATCAGCGGAACCGCGCGCGACAGCTCGTCCATGTCGTCCCAGTCGATGACGATTCCCGCAGCGCGCCCAATCGCGGGCAGGTGAATGAAATGGTTGGTCGAGCCGCCCGTGGCGAGCAACCCCGCGATTGCGTTGACCAGCGCCTTCTCGTCGACGCAGAGCCCAATCGGGCGGTAGTCCTCTCCGCGCCAGCCGATCCGCGCCACGCGGTGGACCGCCGCGCGCGTCAGCTCCTGGCGAAGTTTCGTCCCCGGATTGACGAAGCTGGAGCCGGGCAGTTGCAGCCCCATCATCTCCATCATCATCTGGTTCGAATTGGCTGTGCCGTAGAAGGTGCAGGTGCCCGCACTATGATAGCTTGCGCTTTCCGCCTCGAGCAGTTCTTCTTCGCCCACCTTGCCCTCGGCATAGAGCTGGCGGACGCGGATTTTTTCCTTGTTGGGCAATCCCGACGGCATCGGGCCGGCAGGGATGAGGACGGTTGGAAGATGACCGAAGCGAAGTGCCCCGATCAGCTGGCCCGGCACGATCTTGTCGCAGATGCCGAGCAGCAGCGCGCCTTCGAACATGCCGTGGCTGAGCGCCACCGCGGTGCCCATCGCGATCACGTCGCGGCTGAACAGCGACAGTTCCATCGACGGCTGGCCCTGCGTCACCCCATCACACATCGCCGGAACCCCGCCCGCGACCTGCGCGGTTGCTCCTGCCTCGCGTGCGAATATCTTTATCTGCTCCGGATATCGGCCGTATGGCTGATGCGCGCTGAGCATGTCGTTGTAAGCGGTGACGATGCCGATGTTCATCGCCGTGCCCGCACTGATCGCCGGCTTGTCGTCCCCGCTCGCAGCAAACCCGTGCGCCAGATTGCCGCAGGAAAGGGTGGGGCGGTTGACGCCCGCGTCGCGCTGGCGCTCTATCAGGTCGAGATAGCGGCGGCGGCTGTCGCGCGAGCGCTCGACGATCCGCCGGGTGACTTTCTCCACGGCAGGATGCAGGCTCATTGCGCGCTCCAGTACACGGTGACCGGACCGCGCGCGCGCCGCAGGAACCGTGCCACCGGCAGGTCGCAGCCCTGTTCGAGGGCGGCGTCCAGCACGCGCCGTTTCTCCGCGCCGCGGAGCACGAGAATGGTTTCGCAAGCGGCCTGGGTGAGCGCCTCCATGTTCAGGGAGAGCCGGGGATGGGGCGCTTCGGGGGGAAGCGGGTCGGGGATGGTGCGGATCACCGCGGGGCCAGGGCGCTCGAAAATCTCCATCTGGGGAAAGAGCGACGCGACATGGCCATCGTTCCCCATCCCCAGCCAGTTGAGATCGAACTCGGGCACGCTCATCCCCTCCTCGAGCGCCCGGATGTGCGCCCCGTGTTGCCCGAATGCGGCCTCGAGCGGCGAAAGATTGCTCGCCGGGTGGTCGCGCGGCACCATCCGGTCGTCTCCCGGCATCAGCGTCACATGGGTCCAGTCGATGTTTCGCTGCGCCAGTTCGGCGAAGACCGTCTTGGGTGTCGATCCGCCGGGGACCGCAATGGTCGCTTCGTCCGCGCTCGCAACGATCCCTTCTATATGATCGGCGACCGCCGCATCCGAGCCGTCCTCAGC
>JBBSMH010000096.1:0-7518 GCA_038233275.1 Sphingomonadales bacterium
GCGGCCAATGCCGACAACGTGCGCAATTTCACCCAGTGCGATTCGCTGCTGCTCGGCGACAAATGCGGCGCGCACACCGTGCCCTATATCGAGGTGAAGAACCCCACCGCGCAGATCGAGCACGAGGCGACCACCAGCAAGATCAGCGACGACCAGCTGTTCTACGCTATGCAACGCGGGCTCGGGGCGGAGGAAGCGGTGGCGCTGATCGTCAACGGTTTTGCGAAAGACGTGATGAAGCAGCTGCCGATGGAGTTCGCGGTCGAAGCACAGAAGCTGCTGGCGATCTCGCTCGAGGGGTCTGTCGGATGATCAGCCTTCACGACAAAGGCGCAGACCCAAAAACCCCTCCCCTTCAGGGGAGGGGCAAGGGGTGGGGCCTGTCACAGGAAAAGCTCGCCACACTGAACCAGCGCGCCCGCGAAATGCGCAACAATCCGACCGAACCCGAGCTGCGCCTGTGGCGCAACCTCTCGAACAGCCAACTCGGCGGATACAAGTTCCGCCGCCAGCAGGTGATCGGACGGACGATTGTCGATTTCCTTTGCCCCTCGGCTAAACTGGCGGTGGAGGTCGATGGCGACACGCATGCCGATCCCGAGCGCGAGCAGCGGCGCGACGCCTATCTGCGCGGCTTTGGATTCGAGGTGCTGCACATCACGAATCCCGATGTGATGGGCAACATGGACGGCGTGCTTGCCGTCATTTTGCAGGCTCTCGAAGGTTCTGACAGCCCCCACCCCAACCCCTCCCCTGAAGGGGAGGGGCTTGAGACCGTCGAGGCGCAGAAGCTGCTGGCGATCTCGCTCGAGGGGAGCGTGGGGTGATGGGTCAAACAACCACCACACGAGATTTTTTCTACTTAGCCGCACCGATATTTTTCGCAGCGTTGCTCACGCTGGTTGATCCCGATTTTATTTACGCGTTGCCGCTCACGGCATTGGCGGCCGTCGTCGTATCTGGTGTTTCATTTCTTCGCGACCCTGCTGGGCGGTGGCCAATCCATGGGTTGGTCGCCGGTTTAGTAGGCTTCGCCGTTTCGATGGTTCTTCTTATGAGCATTCAAATCTGATGGCTGACCGCAAAACCCTCCAGATCCGCTCCCCCTCCGAGCAGTCCGACGACCTTCCCGACATCAAGAAAAAGGGGCGTGGCTGGGAAATCTCCGAAAAGCGGCTCGATGCGCTGCACGACCGCGCGCGCGAGATGCGGCGGCATCCGTCCGACGCGCACAAGGCGCTCGCCGAGCGCTTCGCCAAGGCCGATCTCGGGCGCTACAAATTCACCCGCCACGCGGTGGTCGGATCGGCAATCGTCGATTTCAACTGCCACAATCTCGGCATGGCGATCGACATCGACGAGGAAGGCGAAGACGAGGCGCTCGCCAGGCGTCGCGACAAGAGCCTCGAATCGGTCGGCATCCGCGTGATGCGGATCAAGGCGGCCGATATCCTCGAGAACATGGACGATGTGCTCGCGCGCATCACTGCCGGCATGCGCCTGCGCATCGCCGACAAGCGGGAGGCGCGGGCTGCCCACCGCGCCAGCTCCGCACCGGCAAGTTATTCACCCGGAAGGACGCAGCGATGAGAAGGTCGATTTTTGCCGCGCTGGCTATGGCCACGCTCGCCTGGCAGCCGGCGCAGGCGCAGACCGGCGGGGAAACCGCGACGCGGATCAATCCTGACAATCCCGAGACCTGGGTGCTCGAATATCACGCCATGCTCACGCCCTTCGTCGAGGGCTATTACAATTGCCTCAAATCGCGCGGCACCACCATCGGGGCCGGGGTCGCCAGCTTCGAGGCGCAGCACCGCGCCGACATCCCGCAATGCGCCACCCGCGCGAGCCAGCTCGAGACCGAGGCCAAGTCTCTGGTCGCGCGGCGCCCGACAGCAGAAACCTCGCCGCAGGATGTTGAGCGCCTGTTCGAGAAAATTCGTCAGGTGCATGTCGCACGCGGGCACGATCTCGACAGCCGGCTCCGCCGCCGCGTGGTCGAGGCGCCTGCGCAACCCGAACTGACACCTGAGGAACGGCGCGAGGCCGAACTGTGCGTCGCGCAGGTCCGCCGCCTGGTCGCCGAGCGCCAGAGCTATGCCGAGGATCGCGGCTTTGTTATCGCGGCGATCCACGCCAAGAGCGATTATACCGATGAGGATCGCCGAGCGATCTTCGAATATCAGGGCACTCTGGCGCGTTACACCGACCGGATCGCCTTCGAGATGCGCCGCTGCCCCCAATCGCAACATGCCGACCAGGCGAGCCTGTAAGGACTTACCGCGCGCCACAGGCCAGAAACCAGGAACACAATGCTTCGAATCGACAATCTTCACGCCACCGTCGGCGATACGCAAATCCTCAACGGCCTGACCCTCGAGGTCGCGGCTGGCGAAATCCATGCGATCATGGGGCCCAATGGCGCGGGCAAATCGACGCTCGCCTATGTTCTGGGCGGGCGGCCCGGCTATGAAGTGACGGGCGGAACAATCGAGTTCATGGGGCAGGACCTGCTCGAACTCGAGCCGCACGAGCGCGCGGCGGCGGGGATGTTTCTCGGCTTCCAGTACCCGGTCGAGATTCCCGGCGTCTCCAACGTCCAATTCTTGCGTGAAGCCTTGAATGCCCAGCGGGGCGCGCGGGACGAGGAGCCCTTGTCCGGCGGCGAATTTCTCAAACTGGCCAAGGAGAAGGCCGCGCTGTTGAGGCTCGACATGGAGATGCTCAAGCGCAATGTGAATGTAGGCTTTTCCGGCGGCGAGAAGAAGCGCGCCGAGATGGTCCAGATGGGCATTCTCGATCCGCGATTCGCGGTGCTCGACGAGACCGACAGCGGGCTCGATATCGATGCGCTGCACGTGGTGGGCGAGGGCATCAACTCCATCATGCGCCAGAAGGAGGGTGGGCCTGACAAGGGCGTGCTGCTGATCACCCATTACCAGCGCCTGCTCGAGACGGTGAAGCCCGACCGTGTCAGCGTGCTGGCGCAGGGCCGCATCGTCGCCACCGGCGGACCCGAGCTCGCGGTGCAGCTCGAGGAAGAAGGCTATGAGGCGATCATGGCGGGAGCAGCTGTGTGAGCGAGGCCGCAACCCTTCCCACGCGCAAGGACGAGGCCTGGCGCTACGCCCGCGCCGATGCGCTCGCGGCGCTCGATCCCGCGCGGCTGGCGCGGTGGCAGGACATCACGCTCGAGCCTGGCGAAACGCGGCGCAAATGCCTCGTGCTCGACGATGAACACGCCGGCATCCACCGCGTCCGGCTGACTGTCGGCGAAGGCGCGCGGGCGGAGATATTCTCGGCCGTCACGGGGGGAGATTATACTCGGCTCGAGGTCGAGGTAACGCTGGCGCGCGGCGCGCATTTCGAGTTCGGCGGGGTCACTTTGGGCGGGCGCGACACGGTGCGCGAATTCGTCACCACCACCGTCCATGCCGAGCCCGAGGCGACCAGCAACCAAGTGGTCCGAGCGGTCCACTGGGGGCAGGGCACGGGCAATTTCCTCGGCCGCATCGATGTCGCACGCGATGCGCAGAAGACCAACGCGGCGCAGGATTTCAAGGGCCTGCTGCTCGAGAAAGGGGCGAGCGTCAACGCCGTGCCGCAGCTCGAGATCTTCGCCGACGACGTCAAATGCGCCCACGGCGCCACCGTGGGTCAGCTGGACGAGGCGGCGCGCTATTACATGGCCAGCCGCGGGCTCTCGCCCGAGCAATCTCGCCGCCTGTTGGTCCGCGCCTTCATCGGCGACGCCTTCGTTGCGCTCGATGATGCGGACGAGCGCGAACGGCTGATGAATATCGCCATCGCCAAGCTGGACCGGCATTTGTGAACGCTCCGGCATCCTTTGCCCTGCGGGACGATTTCCCCGGTCTGGTCACCGCCGATGGCCGCCCCTGGCATTATCTCGACACCGCCGCCTCGGCCCAGAAGCCGCGCGCGGTGATCGATGCGATGGCGCGCGCGCTGGGCGAGGATTACGCCACCGTGCATCGCGGGGTCTATTCGCGCTCGGCCGAAATGACGCTCGGCTACGAGGCAGCGCGCAAGCGAGTGGCGGACTTCATCGGCGCGTCGATCGAGGCCGAGGTGGTCTTTACCAAGGGCGCGACCGAGGGGATCAACCTCGTTGCGCAGAGCTGGGGGATGGCGCAGCTGGTTGAGGGCGACCGGATCGTGCTCTCCACGCTCGAGCATCATTCAAACATCGTTCCGTGGCAGATGGTCGCCGAGCGGACGGGCGCGGTAATCGACGTCTGCCCGCTTACAGAAGACGGCCGAATCGATCTCGGCGCGCTCGAAGCGCTGATGACCCCGCGCACCAGGCTGATCGCGCTGGCGCATGTCTCCAACGTCCTCGGCTCGGTGCTCGATGCGAAGCACGCCGCCGACATCGCGCATGGCGCGGGCGCGAAGCTGCTGCTCGATGGTTGTCAGGCCGCTCCGCGCATGGCGCTCGACATGGCCGCGCTTGATTGCGATTTCTATGTCTTTTCGGGCCACAAGATCTATGGCCCGACCGGCATCGGCGTCCTCTGGGCGCGTGAGGAAATCCTCGAAGCGATGCCCCCCTACCAAGGGGGCGGATCGATGATCGACCAGGTGACCTTCGAAAAAACCACCTATGCGCCGCCGCCGCAGCGATTCGAAGCGGGGACGCCGATGATTACCGAGGCGATCGCGCTCCATGCCGCAATCGATTATGTCGAAGCGATCGGTACGGAGAGCCTGTTCGCGCATGAAGCGGGCCTTGCCAGGGGACTGCGCGACGAATTGCGCGCTCTTAATTCGGTCACGCTGTTCGGCCCCGAAGAAAGCGCCGGAATCGTCAGTTTTGCGCTGGAGGGGGTTCACCCGCACGATCTCGGCACCATATTGGACGAGGAAAATGTCGCCATCCGCGCCGGCCATCACTGTGCGCAGCCGCTGATGGAGCATCTCGGAGTGCCCGCCACCGCGCGCGCCAGCTTCGGGCTTTATTCGGACGAGAGCGATATCGCCGCGCTGCTGCGCGGGATCGACCGCACGCAGAGGATATTTGGATGAACAAGCCTAGCGAGAAGAAGGATTTCATCGCCGCGCCTTCTCCCACCGAGGCGATGGCCGCCAAACCGAAGCGCGCCCGGGTGTCCGATGCGGCCGACCCCGATGAAACTCCGCGCGAAACGATGACGCGCAAGCGCGATTACCTCGAAGGTTTCCTGCAGAAGAAGCCCGAGAGCGTGAGTTCCGCCGAGCCGGGGGGCGATCTCTACGAGGCGGTGCTCGCCGCGCTCAAGGAAATCTACGACCCGGAAATCCCCGTCAATATCTACGATCTCGGGCTGATCTACGGGATCGAGGTTTCGGACGAGAGCGATGTCGTCGTCACCATGACGCTTACCACGCCGCATTGCCCGGTGGCCGAAAGCATGCCGGGCGAGGTTGAATTGCGCGCCGCGAGCGTTCCCGGCGTGCGTGATGCCGAGGTCAATCTCGTCTGGGATCCGCCCTGGGGGCCGGAGAAAATGACTGACGAGGCGCGGCTCGAACTGGGAATGCTTTAATGCCCGATACGACCGTCCGTCCTGCGCCCAAGGCCGCCGTCGTTCTGACCGAGCGTGCGGAGGAACGCATCGCCGAATTGATGTCCAGGGCTCCCGAAGACGCTATTGGCGTGAAGCTTTCGACCCCGCGCCGCGGCTGTTCGGGGCTCGCCTATTCGGTGGATTACGTCACCGAAGAAGCCAGGTTCGACGAGAAAATCGAAACGCCCGGCGGCACTTTCTACATCGACGGGGCGAGCGTGCTCTATCTCGTCGGCAGCACGATGGATTGGGTCGAGGACGATTTTGCCGCCGGGTTCATATTCGCGAACCCCAACGCCAAGGGCGCGTGCGGGTGCGGCGAAAGCTTTATGGTTTGATCCTTCGTCGGGCCACCGCGGACGACCCTCGCAGGACAACCATCGCAGCTGGGCGGCCATGCTCGCCAAGCTTCACCGCCCCTGGGGCAAGGAAGCAGAGTTTCTGGCCGAGATCCCCGGCTGGCTGACGCTCGAGCAACCGATGGTCTGCTGGCTGGCGTGCGACGAGGCGGGCGAAGCAATCGGCATGGTCGATGCCCGGGTGCGCAACTACGCTGAAGGCGCGCCCGATCTGTATGCGGCGTACGTCGAGGACATCTGGGTCGAGGAGCGACACCGCCAGCGCGGGGTCGCGCGCGCGTTGATCGCCGCCGCCGAAGCGTGCGCGCGCGAACAGGGGTTGGATTGGATCGGATCGGACACCGAGCCCGAAAACTCCCCCAGCCGCGCGTTTCACAAGGCGCTGGGCTTCGAAGAGGTCGAACAGCTGGTCGTTTTCGGCAAATCGCTCGCCTGAAGGTGTCAAGACTGCCGGCAGGCGTTCCACATCGACGCCGCTCGGATGCTCGATCTCGTCGGCAGCACCTTTCCGCCGGCTAGCGTTCAAAAACCGTGACGCCAGGGCGACGGTGGCGAAGGCTTCATGGGTCAGCGCTTGAGCGCCGCCACACAGGCAGCGCGGTCGACGTCCATGCCGTCACTCGCGCGGCGCGCATCGACATAGGTCGCGCTTAATTCACCGCCGGGGCGCAGCGGGTAGAGATAGACGTCGAGCACGCAGGCCTCCCCGGTAAATTGCAGCTTGATCGCGTCGCCCTCCTTCACCGCAAGCCGCGGCGGGCCGAAACTGTTCGCGAGCGCGGTGGAATTCTTTCCGATCACCGCTTCGAGGCCGGGCAGGTTCATGATTAGCGGAGCGATAAATGCCCCGTTGCTCGGCGCCACTCTCGGCGTAGGAGCGGTCATCGGCGGCGGGGTGACGGGTCGCGCGCCGGTAGTGGGCCCCTGGGGGGAGGGAACGGCAGCGCAGGCGCCGAGCGCCAGGGAAAGCCCCAGGACCAAAAGATTACGCACGTCTTGCTCTCCCAAGATGGACCAGGTGGGTCGCGCTCGCCGCGCCGATCACCGGAGCGAGCAGGTTGAGGAAGGGGATCGCCAGCATCGCCGTCACCGCCCCCCCCAGCGCGAAACGCGTCAGTGCGGAGATCGGCCCGGCCTCCTGGATGTCGGTGCGATGCCGGAGCCAGACCATCTCCTGCAGCTCGCGGCCCATCAGCAGCGCATTGACCAGCCAGAAGACCAGCGGCGCTCCCACGCCCGTCACCGCCAGCAGCGCCGCAAATGGCAGGGCGGCAGCGTTGGCGAGGAGTGCGCGCAACGTCGAGCGCGCCGAATGGCGCAGCCCCTCGCCAAACGGTACCTGGCGGGCGAGCGCCGCTTCCTGAGGATAATGCCGCGCCTCGACCGCGCGAACGACATCCTCGGCGAAGAAATGCAGCACCGCCAGCGCGACGAGGCGGAACAGGATCCAGCCGCCGATGAGAACGACCATCAGCGCGACGATCCCCGCCATTGCGTTGCTGTAAGCGTCGGGCAGGCGGGCGACGATCCATGCCTCGATCGCGGCGTCGAGCGCCCACCAGAGCGCCGCTCCCACTCCGGCGAATATGGCC
>JBBSMH010000097.1:0-7515 GCA_038233275.1 Sphingomonadales bacterium
CCGCCTGCCCTCGGCCATCGCGATGGCCGCTGCGACCGTCTCGGCGCACAGGGCGAGGCCATAGCTGGCGTTTTCGATATTGGTGCCAGTCACAATACCGCCATCGTCAAATTGCAACGCCGCGCCGACCGCATAGCCGGAATATGGCGAATATGAGCCACTTGCCGCCCGGCGGGCTGCCTCGATCAAAGCTTGTTCTGCCATCGCCCGTTTCCCATTCCGCCGCTTACGGCCGCACCACCGCCCACGCCAACGGTTCGTCCGCAGCTTCGGTCACCAGCTTGGCGTTGGCGGTCCATAGCAGCCAGGGCCGCCCGGCATAGCCGGGTTCGAACCAGTCGCGCTCGAGCCAGAGATTGCGATCGATCCGCGCGGCGACGCCATAGCGTTCCTCGAACTCCTCGGAGAGCAGCAGGATCGCCGGCTTGCCCGCATGCGCCTCGATCTGATTGACCAGCGTCATCAGCTCGCTCTGGATCGCCGCGCGGCTCACGCTCTGTCGGCAATCCTCGGCAGTTTCGCGAAGCGCGATCACCGGCGGCAGCAGTTCGACATCGCGCGGGACCATGGTGACGAAATTGGCCGATTGCCCGTCGGCGAGCGCGCAGGGATCGAACACATGCACCGCGCCCGTCTGCAAGCGTGCGGCGTGGGCCGTAGCGCGGCTGTCCGGAAAGGCGGCGTGCTGACCCTCCTCTCCCCGGCTCGCTTCGAGGTAGACAAAGCTTGCGCCCAGACCCTTGAGCGTGCCGAAATTAACCTCCCCATTCTCCTGCGAAACCAGCGCGCCCTGATCGGGCCACCGCGCCTCGTCCGGTCGCCATTGCCGCCCCTTCCACCAGCCCACGGCGGCCCCGATCATCGCCAGGAGGAGGACGAGGGCTATCAGCCTGGCTCCCCAGCCCGGCCCTTTGCGCTTCGCTGTGCGCCTGGAAATGCGTCGCGCCATGGCTCAGCCCTTGATGTGGAGGACGCAGATCAGCGTAAAGAGGCGGCGCGCGGTTGGAAAATCGGTTTCGATCTTACCCTCCAATCTTTCCAGCAGAAGTTCCCCGGCGCGATTGTGAATACCGCGGCGCGCCATGTCGATCGTCTCGATCTCGCCGGGGCTGGCCTTGCGGATGGCTTGGTAATAGCTGTCGCAGATCGCGAAATATTCGCGTATCGGACGGCGAAAGCGCGCCAAGCCCAGAATCAGTTCCTCGACCATTCGATCCTGCTGGTCGGCGATCCGCAGCGACAGGCGGCCGTCAATCACGGACAGCTTCAGCCGGTAAGGCCCCGTCACCCCCCGCTCCACTGCCCGCAAGGGCTTGAAGAAATTTTCCTCGACCAGGTCGAATATCGCGATGCGCCGCTCCTGCTCGATATCGGCGTTGCGCCAGATGATCGTCTCCTCGTCCAACTCGATATGCGCGATGCGAAAGTCGGCGGAATCGGAAGAAGAGGATTGGGTCATTGCTGCGTCCTGCTTTCGCAGATGCGAAGCAGCGGCGGCAAGAGAATGTCCGCAGGGTTCACCGATTTGTTGCTCGAAATTTGACGGTTGCGCGGCTATCCCCGCTATCCACAGAGCCGCGCTGCCCAGTTCGCCGTCGCGCCGCTTGCAGCCCGACTCCCGCTCCCGCATGGAGAACCGATGGCCGACCAAGACCTGCTCATCCGCCCCCAGACCGATTCGCACGATGCAGCCGGCCAAGGTCGAACGCTTCCGTCGAATATCGAAGCGGAGGCGGCCTTCATCGGTGCGATTCTCATCGACAACAAGGTGCTCGAGGAACTCCAGACCCAGCTGCGGCCGGAGCATTTCTTCGAACCGGTCCATCAACGCATCTACGAGCGCATTCTGAAGCTCATCGACCGCAATGCTCTTGCCAGCCCGGTGACGCTCAAGCCCTATTTCGAGGCCGACGAGGCGCTCCGGCAGTTGGGCGGAACGACCTATCTTGCCCAGCTCACCGCCGACGGGCAGGGCCTGCTGCGCCCGCGTGAGCTGGCCGAGCAGATCTACGACCTTGCGCTACTGCGGGAATTAGTGAGCGTCGGCCGCAATCTCGTCGAGAGCGCGCTCGACACCAGTGAGGACGTCGCACCGCTGGAGCAGGTCGCCCAGGCCGAGGCGGACCTGTTCCGCGTGGCCGAAGGCGCCACCTCGACCGCGCAGGCCGAGAGCTTCCGCGAAGCCTCGCTCGCTGCTCTGAAAATGGCCGAAGCGGCGATGAATTCGGACGGCGGACTGTCTGGCAAAACCACCGGCCTTGCGGTCATCGACGAGAAGACCGCGGGTCTGCACAATTCGGACCTGGTCATCCTCGCCGGGCGGCCCGGTATGGGAAAGACCTCGCTCGCAACCAATATCGCCTTCAACTGCGCCAAGGCGCACCTCGACCATTTGCGCGAAGGCGGGCCGTTCAACTGGGGGGCGCCAGTGGCCTTCTTCAGCCTCGAGATGAGTGCTGACCAGCTCGCCACGCGAATCATGGCGGAGCAGGCAGAGATCTCTTCGGAAAACCTGCGCTCGGGCAAGATAACGCGCGAGGAGTTCCAGAAACTGTCCTTCGCCAGCCAGAACCTCGCCGAACTGCCGCTATATATCGACGACACCCCCGCGCTTACCATCGCCGCCCTCCGCACGCGCGCGCGACGGCTGAAGCGGCGGCACGATGTCGGGCTGATCGTGGTCGACTATCTCCAGCTGCTGCAGGGTTCGGGGCGCGCAAACGACAATCGCGTGAACGAGATTTCGGAGATCAGCCGGGGTCTCAAGACGCTCGCCAAGGAACTCGCCCTGCCGGTGATCGCGCTATCGCAGCTCAGCCGCGCGGTCGAACAACGCGAGGACAAGCGACCGATGCTTTCAGATCTGCGGGAATCGGGGTCGATCGAGCAGGACGCCGACATGGTGTGGTTCATCTTTCGCGCCGATTACTATCACGAGGCCAGTCGGCCCGACATGCCGAACGAGAGCAGCACTGCGGAGTCGGTTGAGAAATACCGCATCTGGGAAGAGCGCTACCTGGAATTGAAGAATCGCGCATCGCTGATGGTCGCCAAGCAGCGCCATGGTTCCACCGGAAATGTGCCGCTCCACTTCCAGCCCGAGATCACCAAATTCACGAGCCCCAACAAGCGCGATTATTCGGATTGGGGCGAGGGTTGATCACATTCCCAGATTGAGCTTGCGGCTGACGGTATAGTCGATCACCGAGACCAGCAGCCAGCTCAGGTTCCAGCGGATACGGTTCAGAAGCGTGGCGCGCTGCTTGTGAAGCGCGGGTGTAATCCGCTGACTCGCCGCGACATGGTTGCTGATGAATTCGCGCATTCGATCGGCCAGCGCCGCGTCCTCGATACGCAACATGATCTCGAGATTGAGATAGAGGCTGCGCATGTCGAAATTGGCGCTGCCCATATACACCGCATCGTCCAGCACGATCAGCTTGGTATGCAGCTTGCAGGGCTGGAACTCGTAGATAGCGGCGCCTTTTCCAAGCAGATAATCGTAGAGCGAACGCGTTGCGCCGATGGTGACACCATTATCCGATTTCGCGGCCATCACCAGCCGCGTCTCCCCCTTGCGCGCGATCTTGCCGATACAGCGGAGCAGCTTCTTGGGCGGGGAGAAATAGGCCATGAGCATATCGAGCCGGTCGCCCTCGTCGAGATCCCTGGTGACGCATTTGGCCCAACTTGACAGACCGGTGGTCGGCCCGCCCACAAGCCAGCGACAGCGGTCATTCCCGCCCGACCATTCCCACTGCCTCACCGCGTGTCGGATTGCGCGGAAATGGGGCCGATCGCCCTCGGTCCAAGCCTTGAGCTTGGCAAACCATTCGACCAGGCCGGCCACCGTGCTGCCCTCGATACAGATGCCCAGATCGTTCCAGCCGTTTTCCTGCGGCGGGGCAAAATAGTCATGCTCGATGTTGAAACCGCCGAACATCGCATGGCTATCGTCGGCGATGACCATCTTCTGGTGGTTGCGGATGAGATAGCGCTGCGTCCAGCGCGGGCTGAAATAGCAGAACGTGCCACCGGCCTTTTCGACAGGGGCGAAGAACTCGCGAGTCACCCCTGCGCCAAAACTGTCGATGATGAGATCGACCGCGACACCGCGCCGCGCGGCATCGGCCAGCGCATCGCGCAGCGCGGTGCCGATTTCATCCTCGACGAAGATATAGAAGCACAGCTTGAGCGACTGCCTGGCCGAGCGGATCATTTCCAGCAAACGCTCACGGCGATCCTCTCCGCGCGACAGGAAGGTCAGTTCCTGGCCTTGCGCCGCCACGGAAAACGGCTCTGTCCCGTGAAATTCGGCGGTTTGTCCAGCGGGATGACGGTCAGAAGGATCGGCCATTCACGACGCTTCTAGGGCTGCCGCAGGTTCGGCGCAAATCCTTGACTTGAAGCGGTCCGCGCCCTAGATGGCGCGCTTTCCCGAACACTCACAAATCCATCCGGAGTGCTGCATGGCGCGCGTTACCGTCGAAGACTGCGTAGACAAGGTTCCCAACCGGTTCGATCTCGTCCTGCTGGCCGCTCAGCGCGCGCGCGAGATTTCCGGCGGTGCCGAACTGACGATCGACCGCGACCGCGACAAGAACCCGGTCGTGGCCCTGCGCGAGATTGCCGAGCAGACGGTAAAGCCGAAGGATTTGCAGGAAGCCGCGGTGACCAATCTGCAGAAAATCCTGCCCGACGACGAGGACGAGGCCGACGAGATCGGCTCGCTCAGCCAGTCGGCCGAAGCGCTGCGGATTACTGCTTCGGCCCCCGCCCGCTCCACCTCGATCGGTTCGGACTTCGATCCCGGCTGATCAGCCCTCCCCTTCCGGCTCGCTACGGAAGGGAAGCACCAGGCTCCACCCCAGCTTTGCCGGCCTCGCATCCTGATAGGGCGCGAGGCCGATTTGCGTTGCGTCCGGACCTCGCTCGGGACCTCTCGTGTAGGTGCGGAACAGCCGGTCCCACCCACTCAGCATCGTGCCGTAATTGCTGTCGGTTTCCCGTCGCAGCGTCGAATGATGGATGCGGTGCATGTCGGGCGTAGCGATGACTGTGCGCAGGATGCGGTCGAACGCGGGAGGGAAGGAAAAATTGGCGTGGGTGAAGATCGTCGCCACGTTGAAGGCTGCCTCGAACACGAACACCGCCAGCACCGTGGGGCCAAGCATTGCGACGACTGCCATCTTGTAGAGCATCGAAAGGCCGATCTCGAGAGGATGGAAGCGCGCGGCGGTCGTAATGTCGAAATCGGGGTCGGAATGGTGGACCTTGTGCAATCGCCACAGGAGCGGAACGCGATGCGTCGCGAGGTGCTGAAACCACAGCGCCAGATCGAGCAGGACGATCGCCAGCGCGAATTCGAGCCAGAGCGGCATTTCGAGCGCGTTGAACAACCCCCATTCGCGCTCCTGGGCGGTCTGCGCCATCCCCACCATCAACAGCGGAATTGTCAGCCGGACAAGCGCGGTATCGATCGCGAACAGCGCGAGGTTTGTCCTCCACCGCCGCCCCCTTGGCAGCGTCAGCTCGCGGCGCGGCCGCGCCAGTTCGACGAGCGCCAGCGCCAGGAAGACGGCGGCCATCAGGGCCATACCCGCCAGCGCGCTGCTCTGCTCGTCCAACTCCATCCCATCTGTGTGGCACACTGAATGGCGCAGGCAAGCATTGGCCATGTTGCGCGCCATCCAGGCCAGACTATAAACCGCCGGGTGAGGGGGATGGCATGAGTGAGAACGCCGAAGCGCTCGGCGCCTCCACGGCGCGCTGCATTTCGAAGGCAGAGTCTGGAAGACGCTGCCCACGCTCGCCTTCAAACCGGGCGAGCTGACGCGGCGCTATATCGACGGCGAGCGTGCCCGCTTCGTTTCTCCGATGGCGTTGTTCCTGTTCTCGATCTTCCTGATGTTCGCGGTTTTCCAGGCGATCGGTTTGTCCACACCGGCTACACTTTCGCCAACCGACCAAGTGACCGGTAACATCGAGGTTACGCGCGACGGCGGAAGCCCTCGCCGATCATGAGAATGAACTTGCGGCAATGGCGGCGGACGATCCGGAACGCGCCAGCCGGGAAAGCGAAATTGCCAAAACCCGAGAGCAACTTGAAGGCATCCGAACCGGCGGAGACTTTATCGAACGCACTGCGCGAGACGGGAACGTCAACTTAACCGGCATTGCGATGATCGATCAAGGAATCGTGAAAAAATGGCGAGAGAACCCCCGGCTCATGCTCTACAAGCTGCAGGCGAACAGCTATAAGTTAGCTGGCTCCTGATCCCGCTTTCCATCCCCTTCGTATAGCTGCTGTTCTTTTGGAAGGCCGGTTTCCGGGCCTATGACCACGCGATCTTCGTAACTTATTCGATCGCCTTCCTGTCCCTGCTGTTTATCGCGCTGTCGTTGTTGGCCAAAGCAGGCGTCACCATGGCACTGCTTTTATGGCTCGGGACACTGATCCCGCCGATCCACATATACAAACACCTGCGCCGGGCCTACGGCCTGTCGCGAGTCTCGACGCTATGGCGGCTCGGCTTTCTGCTCATTTTCATAACGATCATCGTCACCCTGTTCCTGCAGCTGTTGCTGGTCTTGGGAGCGTTCTAGTATCGGCGCCACTACCGGAGGCCGCGTTACGAGACTCAGGCGCCCTGCGGCGCGGCCCCGCCTTCACCGCCGAACTTGCGGCCCGCCTTGGGCACCGCCGACCCGGCGATCGACGCCGGCCGGACAGGCCCACGCGGCTCGTCGGGCCGGTCGAGCTTGCCGGTCTCCATCAGCTGGGTGATCTCCTCGCCGGTCAGCGTCTCATATTCAAGCAGCGCTTGCGCGAGCAGGTGGAGCTTGTCCTCCTGGTCGGTCAGCACATCGGTCGCCCGCTTGAGCCCGGCTTCGACCAGCGATTTGATCTCGGCATCGATGAGGCGGTTGGTATCTTCCCCCCCCATCGTGCGAGCGGTCTGGCCCATGCCGAGATAGCCTTCCTGGGTCTGCTCGTACTGCAGCGGACCGAGCTTGTCCGACATGCCCCATTTGGTAACCATGTTGCGCGCGAGGTCGGTGGCGTACTGGATATCGCCGCTCGCCCCGCTCGAGACCTTGTCGTGTCCGAAGATGATTTCTTCCGCCACGCGCCCGCCCATCGCCACGGCGAGATTGGCGTGCATCTTGTCGCGGTGATAGGAGTAATTGTCGCGTTCGGGCAAGCGCATCACCATGCCCAGGGCGCGACCGCGCGGAATGATCGTCGCCTTATGGATCGGGTCCGAGGCCGGTTCGTTGAGGCTGACCAGTGCATGGCCCGCCTCGTGATAAGCGGTCATCTTCTTCTCGTCCTCGGTCATAACCATACTGCGGCGCTCGGCGCCCATCATGACCTTGTCCTTGGCGTACTCGAAATCGTCCATGGTGACGAGCCGCTTGTCGGCGCGCGCCGCCGCCAGGGCCGACTCGTTGACGAGATTCGCCAGATCGGCGCCCGAGAAGCCGGGGCAGCCGCGCGCGATGATCTTGAGG
>JBBSMH010000098.1:0-7457 GCA_038233275.1 Sphingomonadales bacterium
GCTCGAACGCCATCGACGTGCTGGTGGTGGATTCGGTGGCCGCGCTGGTGCCGCGCGCCGAGATCGAGGGCGAGATGGGTGACAGCCACGTCGGCCTGCAGGCGCGCCTCATGTCGCAATCGCTGCGCAAGCTGACCGGCTCGATCAACCGCTCCAAATGCATGGTGATCTTCATCAACCAGCTGCGCATGAAGATCGGCGTGATGTACGGCAATCCGGAGACCACCACGGGCGGCAACGCGCTCAAGTTCTATGCGTCGGTCCGGCTCGATATCCGGCGCACCGGGCAGATCAAGGACCGCGACGAGGTGGTCGGCAATTCGACCCGGGTGAAGGTGGTCAAGAACAAGGTCGCCCCGCCGTTCAAGCAGGTCGAATTCGACATCATGTATGGCGAGGGCATTTCCAAGATCGGCGAAATTCTCGATCTTGGGGTCAAGGCGGATTTGGTGGAAAAATCCGGTTCCTGGTTCAGCTACGACAGCATCCGCATCGGCCAGGGGCGCGAGAATGCCAAGCAGTATCTGAAGGAAAATCCCGAAGTTTGCGCCAAGTTGGAAGCCGCGATCCGCGGCCGCACCGACGAGGTTGCCGAAGAGATGATGACGGGTCCGGACGCGGACGACTGAACTCGCTCTTCAAGCGGGGTATCGCCAGCCACTTCCCCGGCTGTCCCAGGCGAACCCCGGACACATGGAAAGCCGGTGCGCGCCGGGGCTGTCCCGATTATGCCCCCAGCCGCACCGGCTTTTCCGCGCTTGTCGCTTGCGCAGCGATTGCCTAACTGCCTGGCATGACCTCGACCAACGATATCCGGCGGAGCTTCCTCGACTTTTTCTCGGCGACCGATCACGCGGAAATTGCCTCGGCGCCCCTGGTGCCGTTCAGCGATCCGACGCTGATGTTCGTCAACGCAGGCATGGTGCCTTTCAAGAATGCCTTCACCGGTCTGGAGGCTGCACCCGCGCCGCGCGTTACGAGCAGCCAGAAATGCGTCCGCGCGGGGGGCAAGCATAACGATCTCGACAACGTTGGTTACACCGCCCGGCACCATACCTTCTTCGAGATGCTCGGCAATTTCAGCTTCGGGAACTATTTCAAGGAACAGGCGATCGAACACGCCTGGACCTTGCTGACCGGGGAGTGGGGCCTCGATCCGGATCGGCTGACCACCACGGTGTATCATACCGATGAAGAGGCTTACGATCTGTGGCGCAAGATCAGCGGCCTGCCGGAGGAGCGGATCATCCGCATCGCTACCAGCGACAATTTCTGGTCGATGGGTGACACCGGTCCCTGCGGCCCCTGCTCGGAAATCTTCTACGATCACGGGCCCCATATTCCCGGTGGACCACCGGGTACGCCCGAAGAAGACGGCGATCGTTTCGTTGAGATCTGGAACCTTGTCTTCATGCAATTCGACCAGCGCGCCGACGGCGTGCGCGAGCCGCTTCCCAGCCCATCGATCGACACCGGCATGGGCCTCGAGCGGATCGCCGCGGTCATGCAGGGCGTTCACGACAATTACGATACCGACACTTTCAAGGCGCTGATTGCCGCCTCCGAAAACCTCACCGGGGTCGAGCCGGACGGCAAGGCGCGCGCCAGCCATCGGGTGATCGCCGATCATCTGCGTTCGACGAGCTTTCTTCTCGCCGATGGGGTGCTGCCCTCCAACGAGGGACGCGGTTACGTGTTGCGGCGGATCATGCGCCGTGCGATGCGCCACGCGCATCTGCTGGGTGCGGGCGAGCCCTTGATGCATCGCCTCGTCCCCGCGCTCGTCACGGAAATGGGCGCGGCTTACCCCGAACTGGCGCGTGGGCAGGCGCTGATTAGCGAAGTACTCGAGCGCGAGGAAACCCAGTTCCGCAAGACGCTCGACAAGGGCCTCCGGCTGCTCGACGAGACCACCGGCGGCCTGTCCGAAGGCGCCACGCTGGACGGCGAGACCGCGTTCAAGCTCTACGACACCTATGGCTTTCCATATGACTTGACCGAGGATGCCCTGCGCGAGCGGGGCATCGGGGTGGATCGCCAGGGCTTCGACGAAGCAATGACCCGTCAGAAGGCCGCTGCGCGCGCCGCGTGGAAAGGGTCGGGTGAGACCGCTTCGGAGGAAGTCTGGTTCGATATCGCCGAGCGCGAGGGTTCGACGGAATTTACCGGTTACAGTTCGGCGACGGGTGAGGGCGCAGTCGTCGCCATCGTGCAGGACGGGAAAGAGGTGTTGCGGGCCGCCCGGGGCGAAAAGGCCATAGTCCTTACCAACCAGACACCCTTTTACGGCGAAAGCGGCGGCCAGATGGGTGACGCCGGCCGGATCTGGACGCCGGGCGGTTTGGAATTTGCGGTCGACACAACCAACAAGCCGCTGGGCAGGCTCCACCCGCATGTCGGCACGGTAATTTCGGGCTCGATATCGCGGGGAGACAGCGTGCACCTGGCGATCGATGCCGACCGCCGCGACCGTATTCGCGCCAACCATTCGGCCACGCACTTGCTGCACGCCGCGCTGCGCCACCGACTCGGTGAGCACGTCACGCAGAAGGGGTCGCTGGTTGCCGATGATCGTCTGCGCTTCGATTTTTCGCATCCCAAGCCGCTGACTGAAGATGAGATCGCCGCCATCGAGGCCGAGGTGAACGCGGAGATCCGCGCCAATGAGGCTGTGGGCACTCGCTTGATGACGCCCGATGACGCCGTGGCAGCCGGAGCGCTGGCGCTGTTCGGCGAAAAATACGGCGAAGAGGTGCGCGTGCTTTCTATGGGCAGCAAGGCCCGCGGGGAGGAAGGGGACGAGCGCACCTATTCGGTCGAATTGTGCGGCGGCACCCATGTCGAGGCGACAGGCGATATCGCCCTCTTCAAGATCGTTTCCGAAAGCGCGGTCAGTTCGGGCGTACGCCGCATCGAAGCGCTGACAGGCGAAGCCGCCCGGCAGTGGCTGAATGCGCGCGACGAGACCGTGCGCACCGTCGCGAGCGCATTGCGGACCTCACCCGACGAAGTGGCCGCGCGCGTTACTGCGCTGCTCGACGAGCGCAAGCGGCTCGAGCGAGAGCTTGCCCAAGCCAGGCGCGCGCTGGCGCTTGGGGGAGGCTTGACCGCCGGCGGGGATGCCGGAGATTCCGATGAGGATATCGGCGGCGTGGCATTTTCCGGCCAGATCATCGACGGGCTGGATCCGAAGGAACTACGCCCCTTGCTCGACGACGTGAAGCAACGCCTGGGCAGCGGCGTCGCGGCGATTTGCGCCATCAACGATGGCAAGGGCGCCTTTGCAGTCGCCGTCACCGATGATCTCACCGGCAGATTCGACGCGGTTGCGCTGGTCCGCCAAGGCGTCGAGGCGCTGGGCGGGAAGGGCGGTGGCGGCCGGGCGGACATGGCGCAGGGCGGGGGGCCCGATGGGAGGAACGCCGAGGCCGCCCTTGCCGCCGTCAGGGCTGCGCTGGAGCGCGAACGCGCCTGACGCGGTCAGCTGCGGTTATTGCTCGAATTGCGGGTTTCCGGCTCGCTCCCGCGCGGCAGGTCGCGCCCTCCGGTATCAGCCGGCTTGTCGCCGTCGCGGGCCGGCGGTTCGGATGTCGCGCCCGGCTCGGCGACGTTTTGCGGCTTGAACTTCTCGTCGTTGGGGATCGGTTTGGTTGGATCCTTCGTGTCGCTCATGGCAATTCTCCTTTGCCTGACCAACGCACAGGGTCGGGCGACGGGTCCGACGTTCAGCCCTCGGCGGCGCTTGTCCGCAGCTTGGGCCGATAGTCGAGCCGTCCCTCGTTTTCGATCTGCTCCCGAAACTCGTCTCGCTTTTCGTGGATCGAGGCGATTACCGGCCCTATTGCGACCCCGATATCGACCAGCACCGCTTCGGAGAGCTGGAGCGAGGATTCAAGCGTCTCGGGTATCGCGTGGCTGACGCCTGCACGATACAGCCTCGCGGCGTGATCGGTGTCGCGCGCGCGCGCGACAATCAGCAGGCCGGGATATTGCTTGCGCAGCTTTGTCACAAGCCGCTGCGCAAGGATCGGCTCGTCCATAGTCAGAACTACGGCTAGAGCGTTCCTCACGCCCAGGCGTTCGAGCGCTGCGCCGCGGCTCGCATCGCCGTAGATGGCTCGAAACCCCTGCGCCTTCGCGCTCGCGATCATGTCGCTGTCCGAATCGAGCGCAACATACGCTTGCCCGTGGACCTCGAGCATTTGCGCGACGAGCCTGCCCACGCGCCCTGCGCCAACTATGATGACCCTCGCTTTCTCTTCTTCTCCGGCATCGAGTTGCGGGTCCGGTTCGACCCGCCGGCCGATCAGCCTGCCCAGGCGGGCAAGCAGCGGCGTGATGGTGAGGCCGATGGCAGTGACGATCTGCCAGAATTGCGCGGTACCCGGCTGGATCAGCAAAGCCGATGTCGCCGCTGCCATGACGATCAGCGTGGTTTCGGACGGGCTGGCCATCAGTATGCCGGTTTCCGCCGCGGTGCTGCGGCGTGCGCCCATCATGCGCAGCAGCATGCCCGTTACGAGCGCCTTGAAGGTCAGAACGCCCACGACGGCGAGCGCGATATTGCCGAGATGTTCCCAGACGGTGGCGAGATCGATGCTCATCCCGATGGTGATGAGAAAGACACCCAGCGCGAGCCCCTTGAACGGGTCTATGATGCCTTCGACCTCGGTGTGATATTCGGTCTCGGCGATCAGGAGGCCGGCGATCAGTGCCCCCACGATGGGAGAGAGTCCCGCCGCAGCCGTGGCCAGGCTGGCGCCGATGACGACCAGCAGGCTGGCGGCGAGAAATAATTCCGGGCTCTTGGTGCGCGCGGCTTGCGCGAACAGGCGCGGCAAAACGAAACGACCCGCAACAAGCAGAATGGCGATCACGACGCCGCCGATCAGCAGCGTGTCGAGCAATCCTTCCCACCCGCCACTCGTCGCCGTCGGCCCCATCGCGCCGAGCAGGAAGATAATCGGCACGATCATGATGTCTTCGAACAGGAGCATGGCGAGCGCCGCCCGGCCTACCGGCGACGTGGTGCCCGCTATCGGGAGTACGATGGCGGTGGAGGAGAAGGCGAGAGCAAACCCCAAGCCGATGGCGCCGGTCCAATATTGCCCCATCATGGCGAGAAAGATCGCCAGCATGGAGCCGATGACCAAGAGCTCCAGCGATCCCAATCCGAAGACCAGCCGCCGCATCTGCCACAATCGATTGAAGCTCAGTTCCAGCCCGATAGCGAACAGCAGCAGGATGATCCCCAATTCGGCGAAGGGTTCCAGCGATTCGGGGTCGGTTATGGTTACGTGGGTGAGCCAGGGGTGCTCGAACACCAGCTGCCCCAGTCCGTAGGGCCCCACAGCAACCCCGATCAGGATGAACCCGATGACCGGGGTTATGCGGAAACGGGTGAAGACCGGGATGACGAGGCCCGCGGCGCCCAGGATGACCAGCGCGTCAGACAACATCGGTGTCGCTTCGATTTCTCCGGCCATGCTTTGCACCTAGAGCGCGGAGGGTGCATTGTCATCACATGGCAAGGGCGAATGCGTGCGACGTGGCAATTGTCGGGGGCGGCCCGGCCGGGATGATGGCCGGATTGTTGTTCGCGCGCGCCGGCAACACGGTTACAGTGCTGGAAAAGCACGCCGATTTCTTTCGCGATTTTCGTGGCGACACCGTCCACCCATCGACGATGGAGGCGCTCGACCAGCTCGGCATGCTCGGTCGGTTTCTCCAACGGCCGCACGACCGCCTTGATCGCGTCGAGCTGAGGATCGCTGGCCGCGACTATGCGATTGGCGATCTCTCGCACCTGCCGGTCGCGGCGCCGTTCATCGCCATGATGCCGCAGTGGGAGTTTCTAGATTTCCTGCACGCCGAAGCCGCGGCGTTTCCCGGATTTACGCTGCGGATGGACGCGCGCGTCGAGGACGCGATCGAAGAGGCGGGGCGCATCACCGGCGTCCGTTTGTCCGGCGGAGAGGCTTTTTGCGCAAGACTGGTGATTGCGGCGGACGGACGCGATTCGGTCGTGCGGCGTCAGGGGCTGCTTCCCGTCGAAAGTCTCGGAGCGCCGATGGACGTACTCTGGTTCCGCCTCGCCAAGGCGGACAACCCGGGCGATGTACTGCGCGCTTCGGTCGATACCGGGCGGATGATCGTGCTGATCGACCGCGGGACCTATTGGCAGACGGGCTTCGTGGTTCCCAAAGGTGAGGCGGGCGAGGTCAAGGCACGCGGGGTGGAATGGATACGCGCCCAGGTCGCAGCGGGCTTTCCCGATATACCGTTCCCGGTGGAGGGCGAACCCGACAGCGTGGACGATCTCAAGCTGCTGTCGGTCTCGCTCGATCGGCTGACCCGCTGGCATCGGGCCGGCCTGCTCGCGATCGGAGACGCGGCCCATGCCATGAGCCCCATCGGCGGCGTCGGGATCAACCTGGCCATCCAGGACGCGGTCGCCGCCGCGAACATCCTGGCCGGTCCGATGGCGCGCGGAGCCGACCCCGGTCCGATGCTCGCCAAGGTCCAGCAGCGGCGGATGTTCCCCTCCCGGGTCATCCAGGCAGGGCAAAAGGCGGCGCAAGACATTCTCATCGGTCGAATCCTGTCGGGCGAACCAATCACTCGCGCCCCGCTGCCGGTTCGTTTGCTCGACCGCTTCCCCGCGCTGCGGCGCGTCCCGGGCCGCATCATAGGACTTGGCATCAGGCGAGAACGCGTTCGCTCGCCTGCGACGTAAAGCGGGTCAGCCGCCGCCCGGGGTATGCGGCCCCTTCGGTGGCGATGTGGCGCTGTCGTGGTCTTCGCCGACATGCGAGGTCACGCTGCCCACCCGCTTGTCCCATTCGATGCGGTATAGGTCGAACCGGCGGTCGGCGAGGTTCTGCACCGTCCCTTCCGCGCGGGCCCAGTTGAGGTCGGCGAGATTGACGTCGCTGATCGTCAGCGTTTCCACGTTTTCGCTGGCTTCGGCGGCGATCCCATCGCGCGCGAAGGGGAAGTCGCACGGGGTCAGGATGCAGCTCTGGGCGTATTGAATGTCCATGTTGGCAACGTTCGGCAGATTGCCGACATTGCCGCTGAGCACGGTATAGCACTGGTTCTCGATCGCTCGCGCGGCCGAGCAATAGCGCACCCGCATGTATCCTTGCCGACTATCGGTGCAGAAGGGCACGAAGATGATCCGCGCTCCCTCGTCGACGAGTCGGCGGGCGAGCTCGGGAAACTCGCTATCGTAACAGATAAGCACGCCGATCGGCCCGCAATCGGTCTGGATGGCGTCGATCGTGTCGCCGCCCTTTATATTCCACCAATAGGCTTCGTTCGGGGTGGGGTGAATCTTCTCCTGTGCGTGGACGGATCCGTCGCGCAGGCAGACATAGGCCACATTGTGAATATCGCCGTCGTCCATCCGCGTGGGGTGCGATCCGCCGATGATGTTGATGTTGAAATTGAGCGCC
>JBBSMH010000099.1:0-7452 GCA_038233275.1 Sphingomonadales bacterium
AATCGGCCCGGGCGCTGCTAGGCGACGATCGTGCCCAGGGTATCCTCGAAGGGCTGCGTACCGCCCTCGACCGGGAGCAGCCGACGGTCATCGAATATCCCTGGCCAGTCGGCGAGGACGAGCGCTGGTTTGTCGCCACGCTGACCGCCATGCGCAACAGACCGGGGCGGCTGTTCCTCGTCTCGCTCGACATCAGCGATCGCAAAGCAGCCGAGCGCGATCTCGCACAGGCGCTCAAGACCAAGGATGTGCTGCTCCACGAAGTCAATCACCGGGTGAAAAACAGCCTGCAGATCATCACCTCGCTGCTCCAGCTGCAGGAGCGGGTCGGCGATGAGGTTCTGGCAAACCATTTGCGCGAAGCGCGCGGCCGCGTGGAGACCGTAGCGCGGGTCCACGAGCGGCTGTACGACACCAGCGCGCACGACCGGGTCGAGGTCTCCAGCTACCTCGAGGACCTGCTGACCACTGTTGTGGCCAGCATCGGGCGCAAGGATTCGATCCGCTACGAGTTCTCGCACAGTGGCGGGTCGGTGGAACTGGGCGTCGAATACTCAGTGCCGCTGGCGCTCATCCTGGTCGAGATGGCCATGAACGCGGCAAAATACGCCTTCCCTGGCGACAAAGCGGGCACCGTTCGGGTGGAAACCTCGGTCGCGAGCGGCATGCTGACCCTCACCGTGAGCGACGACGGTGTCGGCATGGGTTCGTCCTTCGACCTGGAGGGATCGGGACTGGGGATGCGGATCGTCCGGGCGCTTTCGTCCCAGCTGCGTGCCGATTCAGCCTATCTTCCGCGCGAGCGGGGAACCGCTTTCCAGCTCTCGATGCCCTTGCCGAAAGAATCCGACCCGAGCCGATCGGCGGGTGCCTAGAGTTCGCGGCAGGTCGCCTCCCCGAAAGAATGCGCCTCCGCCGCCTCCCAATCGCGCGCATATTGCGTCGATCCGGGATCGTCGAGAAGCTGTCCCGGGGCGAGGAAGCCGTAGATATTGTCGATCGTGTCGGATCGCGCTGCGTTCCACCTTTCCCAAACGTGGCACGGCTCGATCTGCCAAGGATTGTCGAGCCCCATTGCGACGACCATCTCGCGCAGCGCATGGAGCGTGTGACGTTGGAAACGCGCCACGCGTTCGGCCTTTTCGGGCACCACCAGGCCGCGCTGACGAGTAGCGTCCTGCGTAGTGATCCCGGTAGGGCAGGTATCGGCGTGGCATTTCATCGACTGAACGCAGCCGAGCGCGAACATGAAGGCGCGCCCGGCGTTGCACCAGTCGGCACCCAAGCCGAAGTTCAACGCCATTCCCGCGCCCGAGTGAATTTTTCCCGCCGCAGCGATCTTCACCTCATCCTTTAGCCCGGTTCCGATCAGGGCGTTGCGGACGAGAATGAGCCCCTCGCGCAGCGGCATTCCCACGCGATTGGAGAACTCGACCGGCGAGGCGCCCGTGCCTCCCTCCGCGCCATCGACCACGATATAGTCGAGGCGAATGCCGGTTTCGCGCATAGCCTTCATCAGTGCGAAGACCTCATGCGGCTTGCCCACGCAAAGCTTTATGCCCACCGGCTTGCCGCCCGCGAGGTCCCGCAGATGGGCGGCCCATTCCAGCAGGCCGATGGGTGTCGAGAAGGTCGAATGGGCTGCGGGTGAGACGATTTTTACTCCGACAGGCACTCCGCGCGCGGCGGCAATCTCTTCGGTGACTTTCTCGGCCGGCAATATGCCCCCGTGGCCCGGCTTAGCGCCCTGGCTGAGCTTGATTTCGACCATCGTGACCTGGTCGTCCTGCGCGTTGTCGGCAAAGCGCTCCGGATCGAAGGAGCCGTCCTCGCGCCGGCAGCCGAAATAGCCGCTGCCGATTTCCCATACCAGATCGCCGCCGTGCGAGCGGTGATAGCGCGAGATCCCCCCTTCTCCGGTGTCGTGATAGAAATTTCCCGCCGCAGCGGCCTTGTTGAGCGCCATAACGGCGTTTGCGGAAAGCGACCCGAAGCTCATTGCAGAGATGTTGAGCAGGGACGCCGAATAGGGCTTCGCACATTGGCTCGATCCGACATGGACGCGCCATTCGTGCGGGACGTCCTCATTGGGCATGATCGAGTGCGAAAGCCACTCGTACTCGTCGGAATAGACGTCGAGCTCGGTGCCGAAGGGGTGGGCGTCGAGCTGTCCCTTCGAGCGCGCGTAGACCAGCGCGCGCTGATCGTGATTGAATGGCCTGCCTTCGAGGTCACCCTCGACGAAATAGGCCCGCACATAGGGCCGCAAATCCTCCATCATCCAGCGCACGTGGCCAAGCAGCGGGTAATTGCGCCACAAGGTGTGCCGGCGCTGGAAGAAGTCGTAAGCGGCGAGCAGCAGCAGCGGGACGGTGATCGCCAAGCCCCACCGCGCCCATTCGACCAACGCGAAGATCGCGGTCAGGAGGGCGACCACCACGGTCGGTCCGAACCGCATGAACAGTTCGGAGGAATCGCGAATATTCGCGAAGTTGCGCATCAGGCGAGATGTCGGGCAAAGAATTCGGCGGTGCGCTTGTCCGCCAGTTGCGCCGCCTCCTCGTCGCGGCGCTTGCCGAATTCGGTCGCGAAGCCGTGATCGAGGCCTTCGTAGTCGTGCAGGGTTACCTTGGGATGATCGTCCAGTCCCCCGTGCATGGCCTTCTGCGTGGCCTCGTCCACAAAACCGTCCTCGGTCGGAATATGCAGCATCAGCGGGTGCGCGATGGCGTGCTTTTCGCGCAGCAGTTCATCGATGCCCACGCCGTAATAGCCGACCGAGGCGTCCACGTCGGTCCTCGCTGCGGTCATAAAGGCGAGCCGCCCGCCGAGGCAGTAGCCGACGCAGCCGACCTTCTTCACCCCTTCTTTATCGCGAAGGCGATGAATCGTTGCCTCGATATCGCGGATGCCCCGGTCTTGGTCGAACTTGCCCATCAACTCGAGCGCGCGCTGGAATTCGGGCTCGATGTCGGGATCGAGCTGCACACCCGGCTCGATCCGCCAGAACAGGTCAGGTGCGACCGCCAGATAGCCGTTTTCCGCGAGACGGTCGCACCTGCGCCTGATGCCGGCGTTTACCCCGAAGATCTCCTGAATCACGACGATCGCGGCGCGCGGGTCTTCGGCGGGACGCGCGACGTACCCGTCGAAGCTGTCATCGCCTGAAAGAGTGGTAATGCTGACGGTCTCGCTCATATCTCGGCTGTCTCCCATTCGCTTCGCGCTTGCCTCTTGCTCGGATGCGACCCAGATAGGCAAGCATAAGCCTTAACGGAGGAAGCGCGATGAAGGTCCATATCGAAATCGACTGCACGCCCGAGGAAGCGCGGACCTTCATGGGCCTTCCCGATGTCGGCAAGGCCAACGCGGTTTATGTCGACATGATGTCCAAGGCGATGAAGGGCGTGTCCAGCACCGACCAATTGCAGGAATACGCCAAACAGCTCGCCCCGATGGGTCAGGCCGGCTTCAAGCTGTTCCAGAGCTTTATGGAAGGCGCCCAAAGCGCGCGCGCCGACGCGCGATCGCGGCGGGACGAGAACGACGACGAGTGATTTCCTCCGCGCTCCGATGAACGAGACGATTTTCGCGCATTCGAGCGGTGCGCCCCCCGCGGCCATCGGAATTGTTCGCGTCAGCGGCCCGCAGGCGGGCCTTGCAGTCGGCAAGCTAGCGGGAAGCTTGCCCGAACCGCGTCGCGCCTCGTTCAGGACCTTGCGCGATCGTGACGGTGGTGTCCTCGATCAGGGACTGGTGCTGTGGTTTCCCGGCCCGGACAGCGCGACGGGTGAGGATCTGGCCGAATTTCACTGCCACGGGGGCCGGGCGGTGCTTCGCGCCGTGGAGGTGGCGCTTGCAGAACTCGAGGGCCTGCGCCGCGCCGAGTCCGGAGAGTTCACGCGCCGCGCCTTCGCCAATGGCAGGATCGACCTCGCCGAGGCAGAGGGTCTGGCCGACCTGCTTTCCGCCGAGACCGAACTGCAGCGACGGGCCGCGCAGCAGGCGTTTGGCGGCGCAATTTCCGCCCGCGTCGGGGCCTGGCGCGACGAAGTTCTGCGCCTGGGCGCGCAGGTCGAGGCGGCGCTCGATTTTTCCGACGAGGACGATGTCGCCGATCTTCCCGCCGGATTTCATGAAGACAACGCGGCGCTGCGCGGGGAGATGGAAGCATGGCTCGAGCGGCCTTCCGCAGAGCGCTTGCGAGACGGGGTCCGTATCGTGCTTGCCGGCCCGCCGAACTCAGGAAAATCAAGCCTGTTCAATGCGCTACTTGACGATGCTGCTGCGATCGTCTCGTCGCAGGCGGGGACCACCCGCGATGTGATAGAGCGCCCGGTGGCAATGGGGGGGGTGCCGATGGTGCTGGTCGATACCGCCGGGCTCCGCGAAGCGAATAACGACGAGATTGAAGCGATCGGAGTAGAGCGTGCGAAGGGCCAGATGGAGTGTGCCGATATTGTGCTCTGGCTGGGTCCCGAGGGTGAGGGACCGATAGGTGGTATCGAGATACAGGCCCGGGCCGATGCCGGCGATTGCCAGGCCAAGCGCGACCCGACCTATGTGGTTTCAATAGTAACCGGCTTGGGGATGGATGAACTGCGAAGCGGCCTCATAGCGCGCGCACAAGCCCTTCTCCCCAAGCCGGGCGAGGCGGCATTCAACCACCGCCAGCGGGCCAACATGTCTGAAGCGGTTGAAATACTTAGGGAAATCTGTGCGTCCGCCGATTTGTTGATCGTCGCGGAGCATCTGCGCCGCGCCCGGCTCGCCTTCGACCGGCTACTTGGCCGAGCCTCTACAGAAGACATGCTCGATGCGTTGTTCGGAAGATTTTGCATCGGCAAGTAATGTTTCACGTGAAACATGGGCTTTGACCCCTGAAGCTTGCGCCTATATCGGGCGCGCGATGGAAACTTTCGATGTCCTTGTCGTCGGCGGCGGACACGCCGGGGTGGAGGCCTCGGCCGTGGCTGCGCGGATGGGTGCGCGCGTCGCGCTTGTGAGCTTCGATCTGAATGCGATCGGGGCCATGAGCTGCAATCCGGCGATCGGCGGGCTGGGCAAGGGGCATCTGGTGCGTGAGGTCGATGCATTCGATGGCATCATCGCCCGCGCCGCCGATGCGGCCGCGATCCATTACCGCATGCTCAACCGATCCAAGGGCAGCGCTGTTTGGGGGCCTCGTGTGCAGGCGGACCGGGTCCTGTTCAAGGCCGCCGTCCAGCGGCTGATGCGCGAGCAGGGCGACCTGACCCAAGTTTCGGGCGAAGTCGCCTCTCTCCGTCTGGAGAACGGAGCGGTTGCAGGTGTCGACCTGGCGGACGGTTCGGCAATCAAGGCCGGCAGCGTGGTTCTGTGCACGGGCACATTTCTAGGCGGAGTGATCTACCGGGGAGAGACCCGCGAGATCGGCGGGCGCGTGGGGGAGGGCGCTGCCCACCGGCTTGCAGCGCAGTTACGCGAGGCCCAGCTGCCGATGGCGCGGTTCAAGACGGGGACACCCCCGCGGCTCGATGGCCGGACCATCGACTGGGCCCGGCTCGAAGAGCAGCCCTCCGATCCGTACGGCTGGACCATGTCCTCGCTGTCCGGGCGGCGGCAAAACCCCGAGCTCTTTTGTGCCATGACGCGCACCAACGCGCGCAGCCACGAGATCATCCGCGCCAATCTCGACCGCTCGCCGCTTTTCAGCGGTGCGATCGACGCGCAAGGGCCGCGCTATTGTCCCTCGATCGAGGACAAGATCCACCGCTTCGGCGACCGCGACGGTCACCAGGTCTTCCTCGAGCCTGAAGGACTGGGTACCCATTTTGTCTACCCCAATGGTATCAGCACCTCGCTGCCCGAGTATGTTCAGCTGGCGATGCTGAGGAGCATGGCGGGTCTCGAGCGAGTTGCAATGGAGGTGCCCGGCTATGCGGTCGAATACGATCATATCGATCCACGCGCTCTTGACGCGTCGCTCGAAGTGGGTGCCATCCCCGGCCTCTACTGCGCAGGTCAGATCAACGGCACGACCGGATACGAGGAAGCCGCTGCCCAGGGTCTGGTCGCGGGAATGCATGCCGCAGCGGGGGCGCTTGGCCGCGAGCCTGCCAGGATGGACCGCAGCAATTCCTATATCGCGGTGATGGTCGACGATCTCACGCTCCAGGGCGTGAGCGAGCCCTATCGCATGCTTACCTCGCGTGCCGAGTATCGATTGCGGCTACGCGCCGCCAATGCCGACACTCGCCTGACGCCACTGGGGATCGAAACCGGATGCGTCGGCGAGGAACGACGCGGATGGTTTGCCCGCAGGCAGGCGCGCCGCAGCGAATGGGAGGTTGTGCTGCGCGAGCCACCCGCCTCCGCGCCGGATCGAGGCGGGAGAAGGACCATTGCCGAGTGGATAGAGGCTGGTCAATCGGAGCCCGACGCCATAGATGCGCTGCTCCCCGGGGGTTTCAGCTGTAACGATCCGGTTGGCCAGGAAATGATCGAGGACCTCCGCTACGCGCCCTATCTGGCACGGCAGGATGCGGAGTTGCGCGATCTGAAAGCCAATGAACTGATAACAATCGATACCGACTTCCCTTTCGGAGAGGTCCCCGGACTATCAAACGAAATGGTCGAGCGCCTTGCTTCCGCGCGTCCCGCCAATCTGGCCGCTGCAGCACGACTCCCCGGAGTGACGCCCGCCGCGCTGGCGGCGGTGATGGTCCATGCGCGCAAGCGCGAGAGGCGAGCGGCTTGATCGAAACCGAAGAAGGGGCGCAAGAGTTCGTTCGCCAACGGTGCGATAGTCAGGCGATGGCGCGCTTCACCTGCCTCCTGGACAATTTGCGAAGCGAAAACGAACTGCAAAACCTCGTGGCTCGACCGACTTTGGCGGCAGCCTGGGTGCGCCACATCGCGGATTCAGCGCAGCTGATCGATCATGTTCCACATGAAACTAGTTCTTGGCTCGACCTCGGCACTGGTGCAGGGTTTCCGGGGCTTGCGATTGCTGTAATGCGGCCTTCCTGGAATATTCATCTGGTCGAATCGCGGACCCGACGAAGTGCCTGGCTAGAGCGGACGGTTGCGGACATGTCGTTGCGAAACGTACGAATTTACGGAATGCGGCTGGAGCAAGTCCAGAGCTTCGAGGCCGATGTGATCAGTGCCCGCGCATTTGCCCCGCTGACCAAATTGCTGAAATTGTCCGCACGCTTCTCCACAGCGGATACGCAGTGGGTATTGCCGAAGGGGCGCTCAGCAGAGCAGGAAGTGTCCGAACTGCCGAAGCGCCTACAAAAGATGTTTCACGTGGAACAATCACGGACATCGCGGGATTCGGGCATCATCGTCGGACGCGGCAAAGTGGAGATGAAAGCATGATCATCGTCGCGATCGCCAATCAGAAAGGCGGGGTGGGCAAGACCACCACGGCCATCAATATTGCCACCGCCATGGCCGCAACCGACT
>JBBSMH010000100.1:0-7394 GCA_038233275.1 Sphingomonadales bacterium
CGTCGGCAGACGGCGTGCCGGAACAGGGCGGCGATTTGCTGTTCGCCATGGGACCCAGGCGCGTCGTTACATTCGGACTGTTCGAATTCTCGCTGGTGGTGGTGGCCGCAGTGGGTGGTTTCGTCGGCCAGTTCGACTTCCTGCTCCCTTTCGATGTGTGGGAGTTCGAGCAATGGCAGGCGCAGTTCGCGGGTCCGGGCGCATGGCTCTCGGGCCTGGGTTTCGCCGCGCAAGTGATCGGGGGGATGGTGCTTGCGCTCATGCTGCTGGCGGTGGGCTTCGCCACCGGCTTGGCGCGCACCATCTTGCGCGAATGGGGCTTCCGGCTCGAAAAGACTGCCAAGGGTTTGCGGCGCCGCAGAGGATTGCTGACCCGGACCGACGTGGTGATGCCGGTCCACCGGGTTCAGGCTCTCGCGATCGGGACCCGGATCGTTCGGCGCCCGTTTGGCTGGCACGGGCTCAACGTCATCAGCCTGGCACAGGACTCGGGCGGCGCCAACCACCCGGTCGCGCCCTTCGCCCAAATGGAAGAGATCGAGCGGGTGATCGCGGCCACCGGCTTTGCCGCGCCCGACGCCGATCTCGACTGGCGCCGCGGATCAGCAAAACACCGCGTCGACAGCGCGCTCATCGCCTTTTCCATCACCCTGCCGATCGCGCTGGCCGCCGGATTGACCCTGTCACGTATTCCCGAAGCGCCGGTCGGCGCGTGGATCGCCGTACTGCCCGCGCTCGCGGGAGTTGTGCTGGCCGGGCGCGAGGCCTTCCTCTGGCGGTTCGATCGTAACGCTATCGACGGCGTGCAAATCTACTCGCGGCATGGCTGGCTTGCCCCGCGCCTCACCATCGGAGCCCGCGAGAAGCTGCAGTCGGTCGAGATCGCCCAGGGACCCATTGCCCGCTGGCGCGGCTACGCCACGCTTCATCTCGGCCTGGCGGGCGGAAGTTTCAGCATCGAGGGTGTACCGCTCGAGCGCGCCCGCAAGCTGCGCCGCGCAGTCCTCAAGAGCATTGCGCAGCGCGATTTCAGCGCGGTGATCGCCGAATAGTCAGGCGCGCAACTCGCTCCATTCGGGGTGCTGATCGAACGCCCGCGCGACGTAGGAACAGGCGGGACGGACCTTGAACCCGTGGTCGCGCGCATCGGCGATCAGCGCCCCGACCAGCCTGACGGCGATGTCCCGGCCCCGCATGGCGGGGGGAACATAAGTATGGTTGGCGCTGCGTACTCCGTCGCGCTGGGTCCAGGTCAGCTCGGCCTGTTCGCCGCCATCGAGCGCGATGGTGTATGCGCCGCTCGCTCCATTGTCGGTTCTTTCGACCGCCAAACTCTCGTCTGCCATATCGGGGTTTCCTTTCTGGATTAGCAATGCCCGCGCCGCTAGATGCGTTCCGATGCTGTTCCTCTCCGACAACGCCGCTCCTGTCCACCCGCAGGTGTGGGAGGCGATGCGTGCCGCCGACGAAACCCAGTCGCCCTACGATGGCGACCGGCTCTCTCAGGCGCTGGATGAGCGTTTTTCCGGCGCATTCGGGCGCGATTGCGCAGTACTCTGGGTAGCTACCGGGACAGGGGCGAACTGCCTCGCGCTCGCCACGATGGTGCCCCCGCACGGCGGGGTGGTGTGTCACCGCGAGGCGCATATCGAGATGGACGAGTGCGGCGCGCCGGGCTTTTTCCTCCATGGCGCCAAGCTGATGCTGGCCGAAGGCGAGAGCGCCAAGATTACGCCGCAGTCCATCCACGCGGTGATCGATCCGGTCCGCGACGATGTTCACCAGGTCCAGCCGCACGCGATCTCGATCACCCAGGCGAGCGAATACGGATGCTGCTACCGCGCGGAGGAGCTGGCCGCGATCGCCGAACTCGCGCGCGAACGCCGGCTTGGCCTGCATATGGACGGCGCGCGATTCGCCAATGCCGTGGCTTTCCTGGATTGTTCGCCCGGCGAAGCTGCCGGCGAGATCGACGCGCTCAGCTTCGGTTGCGTCAAGAATGGCGCTATGAGCGCGGAGGCGATCGTGTTCTTCGATGCCGAACTGGCGGATGTGGCTCGCTATCGTCGCAAGCGCGCCGGGCATCTGCAATCGAAGGGGCGCTTCCTTGCCGCGCAGCTCCACGCCATGCTCGAAGGAGATTTGTGGCTGAAGAACGCCCGCGCGGCCAATGGCGCGGCTGCGGAAATCGCCTCGGCTTGCGGCGATCGGCTGATGCATCCGGTGGAGGCGAACGAGGTGTTCATGCGCTGCACTCCGCAGGAGCGGGAGGCATTGCGCGCGCAGGGCTTCGAATTTTACGATTGGGGCAGCGACGCCGCGCGCTTCGTCGCCTCGTGGAATACGCGCGAAGAGGATGCGCGCGCGCTGGCCGGGGCCATCGAGGGGCTATGAACGGTCAAACCGGTGGCGAAAGCTTGTTCGCTCCGCGCAATTTCCTCGCCTTTCTGTTGGTCAGCCTGATCTGGGGCGGAACCTGGCTGGTGATCCGCGACCAGCTGCTCAACGTCCCTGCGCAGTGGTCGATCACCTACCGATTCGTCGTCGCCAGCCTCGGAATGTTCGCCTTTGCGGCGTTTCGTGGAGAGCAATTGTGGCTGGGGCGGGAGGGACAGAAATGGGCCGTGCTGCTCGGCGTTCTCCAGTTCACGCTCAATTTCACCTTCGTCTACAATGCGGAGCGTTTCATCACCTCGGGCCTGGTGGCGGTGATGTTCGCTCTGCTCGTCGTGCCCAATGCGGTGCTCGGGCGCCTGTTGCTTGGCCAGGCGATCACCCGCGCCTTCATCGCAGGCTCGGGCATCGCGGCAATCGGTGTCGCCATGCTGTTCTGGCAGGAATGGCGCGCCTCACCTGCAACGCTTGCCGAAGTGCTGCTGGGGGCGGGGCTGACGGTCGGAGGAATCCTCGCGGCGAGCTGCGCCAATATCGTGCAGGCGATGGAAGGTGCCAAGCGCCAGCCGCTGCTCACGCTCCTCGCCTGGGCGATGTTATGGGGAGTTGCGATCAATGCCGTATTCGCGCTGGCGACTGCCGGACTGCCGGAGTTCGATCCGCGCCCTGCCTACGGGCTCGGCATTCTCTATCTCGGACTTGCCGGATCGGTCATTACCTTCCCGCTTTATTACGGTCTCGTGCGCAAGGTAGGGGCAGGACAGGCCGCCTATTCCTCGGTCATCGTGCCCGTGGTGGCAATGGTCCTCTCCACGCTGTTCGAAGGCTATCGCTGGGGTCCGCTAGCGATCGCCGGCGCGGTCATAACGCTGGCGGGGATGGCGGTGGCCATGCGAACGCGCCCCGCTCCGCCCAGGCGCGCTACTCCCGAGCCTTGATTGCGGATAGACCTTCGCGATAGCTCGGATACTGCAGCCGCCATCCCAGCACGCGCTTGGCCTTGCCGTTGGCGACGCGGCGGTTTTCCTCATAGAAGCCTCGCGCCGCATCGGACAGCCCAGCTTCCTCCAGCGTCTGAAGCCGCGGGGCTTCTGCGCCGACCAAGCGGCAAGCCTCCTCGATGACCGCATTCTGGCTCGTCGGCTCATCGTCGGCGAGATTGTAGGCCCCCGCAGGAGCATCGCGTTCGATTGCCGCGATCACGCCCGAGACGATGTCTTCGACATGCACCCGGCTGAAAACCTGCCTTGGCATGTCGATGCGGCGCGCCTTTCTCTCGCGCACCCGGTCCAACGCGCTGCGGCCCGGGCCGTAGATGCCCGGCAGACGGAACACTCGCGCGCCGGCCTCCAGCCAGCGAGCATCGCACACCGCACGGATGGCGCGCCGCCCGGTGCCGATCGACGCGCTTTCATCGACCCACGCTCCCTTGGTGTCGCCATAGACCCCGGTCGAGGACAAATAGGCGAGCCATTTGCCTCGCAAGGCGTCGCCATAACGGTCGAGAACAGGATCGCCGTCTTCAGAAGGCGGGACCGAGGAGAGACAATGCGTCGCTTCGCGCAGCGCTTCTCGCACCGCCGGCCCATCGGCGAAATCGAAATTCCCCTCGCGCCCGGTCGCATCGACACGCCAGCCGCCGCCTTCAAGCGCTGCGGCGATGCGCGCGGCGGTATAACCCAGGCCGAAGACGAACAGCCGTTTCATTCGGCTTTCCGCCGGTCATCCGGTTCGGCGTCGAGGTAGCCTTCTTCGGGTACCACCACCTGCGGGTTTTCGACATGGCGCGCCTTCCACTCCATCGCCATCCGCACCCGCGTCGCACCGCTGGGGTGGTCGAAGAACAGGAAATCCTCCACCGGACCGGGTTCGATCTTGCGGTATTCTGACAGGCGCATGGCGACCCTGGCGAACCCGTCGGGTTCGCGTGCTGCGTCGAGGCCGAAAGCGTCCGCCTGGCTCTCGTTGATGCGGATCAGGCTATTGGTCGCTGGCGTGGCCAGAAACATGAAGAGGGTGAGGCAGAGCGCCAGCACGGGGAGAGAGGCGGGATCGGCGATATCGCGCACCCCCCAGCGCATGCCGTAACGCGCGATCAGCCGAGGCGCGATACGGCTGGTCAGGAACAGCCCCAGCGCAAAAATCGCCAGCATGATGCCCACGATCCACCACACGTGATTGAGCTTGTAGTGTCCCATCTCGTGACCCATCACGGCGAGCACCTCTTCTTCGCTGGTGCGCTCGAGCAGATTGTCGTTGAGCGAGATGCGGATGGTGGGGCCCAGGCCCGAGACGTTGGCGGAAATGCGCTTGTGCTGCTTCGACTGGTCGAAGACGTAAATGTGCTCTGCGGGAATGTCGTATTTTGCCGCTACGGCCTCGATACGCTCGCGCAGCGGCCCCCCTTCCAGCTCGGTATAGGTGTTGAACAAGGGCGAGATGAACACCGGTGCGATGACCATGGCGATTCCCATGAACACGCCGATTACGCCGGTCGCCCATAGCCACCATGCGCGTGGCGCGCGGCGGATCAACGCATAAATGGCGACGATGAGCAGCGGCGCGACAAGCAGCGATATGGCAAAGCCGATCGTCTGTTCCTCGGCCCATGCGCCCAATGTCTGGTCGAGCAGCCCGTACTGCCTCTCGCGATAGAAGCCGGTGTAGATGGTCCAGGGCAGGACCAGCAGCGTTCCCACAATCGAATAAAGCAGCGCGACGATCCATGTCACCGACCATCTGCGTTTCGTCACCCGCTCGCCGAAATCGCGAAAGGCGGCGGTCAACCGGAAGCGCAGGAACAGCCAATCGACCAGCACCGAAACCAGCGTGCCCCACAGAATGAGCCAATACCCACCTTCGAAATAGGCATCCGACTGCGCCCGGGCCGGACCCTGCAGCGTGTCGAGATAGGCGCGGGTCGCGGCTTCGACGTCGAACCCGCCGCTGCCCGCGGCCAGAATTTCCAGCATGCTCATGTCGCTCTCCCGTCGGCGCGGTGCTGCGCTGGGCCGAGAGGGGTGTCAATCACGGGCGAGAGCCTTATCTGCGATTGAACGGAACCGCTCGACGGGCGTTGTTTTCACTGACAGGAAGCGCGCACCCGCATGAGCGCGCCAGGACAGGAATTTGCATGGACATCGCACGTACCCCCGCCACACCCGACGGCAATCCGGAAATGGCCGACGCGGCCCCGGACCCGAAGGATCCGCCCGTGATCCGGCGCGAGGATTATCGACCCTACCCCTGGCTCCTTCCTGAAACCCGAATGGATTTCGAGCTCGGGCTCGACTGCACGCGGATCACCACGCGGCTGCGGGTGGAGCGCAATCCCGCCGCCGATCCTTCGCCCAATTTGCTGCTGAACGGCGACGGGCTGGAAGCGCGGTCGGTGCACATTGACGGCGAGGAATGCCGGTCATGGACCATGGAGGGGAGCGATCTGCTGATCTCGCTGCCGGGAGAAAGCCACGCGGTCGAGATCGTCACCGAAATCGACCCGAGCGCCAATTCGCAGCTGATGGGCCTCTATGCTTCCAACGGAATGCTGTGCACGCAGTGCGAGGCGGAGGGGTTTCGGCGGATCGCCTTCTTCCCCGATCGGCCCGATGTGCTGAGCACCTATACCGTACGGATGAGCGGGCCGAAGGCGCAATTCCCCGTGCTGCTGTGCAACGGCAATATGATGGACAGCGGCGAGGGCGAGAACGGGGACCACTGGGCGCAGTGGCACGATCCGTGGCCAAAGCCGTCCTATCTCTTCGCGCTGGTGGCCGGCGATCTGAAGGCGCGCAGCGACACATTTGCGACGATGGGAGGGCGCAAGGTCGAACTCAACGTCTGGGTGCGTGAAGGCGATCTGCCGCGCACCGCGCATGCGATGGAAAGCCTCAAGCGCGCGATGCGATGGGACGAGGAGACCTTCGGGCGCGAATACGACCTCGACCTCTACAACATCGTCGCGGTCAGCGATTTCAACATGGGCGCGATGGAGAACAAGGGTCTCAACGTCTTCAATACCAAATATGTACTCGCCGATGAGGAAACCGCCACCGATGGCGATTTCGACGCGGTCGAGGGCGTGATCGCGCATGAATATTTCCACAATTGGTCGGGCAATCGCGTGACCTGTCGCGACTGGTTCCAGCTTAGCCTCAAGGAAGGCTTCACGGTCTTGCGCGACCAGCTGTTCAGCCAGGCGATGCACTCCGAACCGGTCAAGCGGATCGAGGATGTGCGCGTGCTGCGCTCGGTCCAGTTTCCCGAGGATTCGGGGCCGCTGGCGCATCCGATCCGCCCCGATTCCTACCGCGAGATTAGCAATTTCTACACCAGCACCGTCTACAACAAGGGCGCCGAGGTCATCCGCATGATGCGCACGATGGCGGGAGAGGAGCGGTTCAGGCAAGGTACCGACCTCTATTTCGAGCGCCATGACGGCGAAGCGGCGATTTGCGAAGACTTCATAACCGCGATCGAAGACGGCGCGGGGCTGGATTTGAAGCAATTCCGTCTGTGGTATTCGCAAGCCGGAACGCCGCGTATCGACGTGTCGCAAACCGTGGAAGGCGACGAGGTGGCGCTCACTTTCACACAAAGCGTTCCCCCGACCCCCGGGCAGCCCGAAAAGCAGCCGGTTCCGATCCCGCTGCGAGTCGCGCTCCACGATCGGGCGACCGGCACGCTGGGGGAAGATCGCCAACTCCTGCTCACCACCGCGGAAGAAAGCTTCCGCCTTCCCTGTCCGGGGGCAGAACCCGTGCTCTCGGTCAACCGGGGCTTTACCGCGCCGGTGCGGATCAGGCGCGCGATCAGCCGCGCCGATCTCGCCTTCCTCGCCGCGCATGACGACGATCCATTCGCGCGCTACGAGGCGATGCAGGATCTCATGGTGGGCCATCTGCTCGCCGCCGGGCAAGGCGATCTCGGCGATAACGAGCGAGCCGCCGCGCGGGAGGATATCGCCGGCGCGCTCGGCGCCGTGCTCGACGACGACCGGC
>JBBSMH010000101.1:0-7354 GCA_038233275.1 Sphingomonadales bacterium
CGAGCACGCCGGGCTTGAGGCTGACATGGATGCGGACCTTCATTGCGCAGGCTCTCCCAATGGAGGGCGAATGTGCGCGCCTATGCCGCCGCCATGAAGCAAGAGCAAGCGCCCGGTTCCCCGGGCTCATTCAATCCGTTTTGGCGGAATCGGGCAGGACGGTCACGACCAGCGCCTGTTCCGGGTCGAGATATTGCCTCGCCAGATCGCGCAGTTCGGCCGGAGTAATCGCCAGCTGGCGGTCCTTTGCCCGAAGGAAGCGTACGATATCCTCCGGCTCGCTCTGCGCCCGATCGACCAGGGCCATCCATCCGCCGTTGGTCTTGAGCCGGTTGTCGAGCGATTCGAGCAGCGGGCGACGCGCGCGATCCAGCGTGTCTTCGCTAGGCCCTTCGGCAACCATTCGCCGCAACGCCCGCTCTATCGCCTCGCGTGCCGCCACGACCTGCGATACATCCACCTCCGCGCCGAGCGAGAAGGTGCCGAAATCACGATAGACGTCCGACTGGCTGCTGGATGCGTGTGGCGAATAGGTTTGCCCCAATTCCTCGCGCAGGGTCTCGGTAAGCTCGAGATCCATCACCCGTGACAGCAGGCTCAGGCGGCTGGACAATTCCCAATCCTCGGCGCTGGTGGTCGGCCAGATGAAACGCACCAGCGCCTGATCCGCTTCGCCAAGATGGGTGACGGCATGAGCGCCGCGCCGATCGGTGAAGCTGCGAGTTCCCCGTTCGTCGCCATACTCGCGGAAGGCAGCTTCGCGGGGCGGCAGTGCGCCGAATGTCCGGGCGACCAACGCGATTGCCGCGTCCTCCTCGAAATCGCCAACCAGGGCTATTTCAAGTGCGCCGGTGGCAAGACGGTCGGCCAGATTACCGCGCAGTCGGTCGAAATCGAGCGCCTGGTAGCTGGTGAGCGGCTGACGGCTGAAGCGCGGATCGCCGTTGGAAATCAGCGGTCCGAGCGCTTCCCCAAGCGCGGAGGAAGGCGTACGGCCGAGCCGCGCGAAAAAATCCTCGAGCCCCTTGCGCCAAGGACCCAGACCTTCGGCGCGATAGCCCGGATCGACCAGATAGGCGGCGATGAGGTGGAGCTGAAGCTCGAGATCGCGCGGGGTTGTGGTGGCGCTGGCCACGAAAGTCTCGCCCTCGGCGCGCAAGCTCGAACCGACCGACCGGCCAGCTAGTATGGACTGCAATTCGTCTCGGCTGTGCTTCCCCAGCCCGCCGGCAGGAAGCAGGGGGACGAGTTCCACTGCCAGCGGATCTTCGCGGGATGCCAGCATCTGCCCGCCATCGATATTGACCTCGACCATTACCCGGTCGTCGGCGAGGTCGGTGGGTTTCAGATTGAGCATCACGCCATTGGCGAACCGCAGCGTGCGGATGCCGAGTTCGTCGGTGGTCGAATCCGAAACAACCTGTCCCGGAGTGCCAAAATCGGTGTAGGCGAATTCGACCGCCTCGGCCGCTTCGGGCGGCGCAACTTCGCGCGCGAAAGCCGCATCGACCGTTGCGCGCAATGCCTCGGCGCCACCCTCGGGTTCGGTCTTACCGGTGTAACGGATTAGCGGATTGTCGAGCGGGACCGCTTCGGCGCGCATTGCGTCGAGCACAGCCTGGGGGGATATCGCCTCGGCGTGCTCCTCGAAAAAGGCCAACTCCTCCTGCGGGGTGACAGGGACCCGTTCCCCGCGCAATAGTGCAAGCGCCCGGCCGACGAAGCTGGCATTGCTGCGCGTGGCGGCATTGGCCGCGGCGTTCTCGCCGGAGGTGCGGATGTTGCTGACTTGCTCGGCGATCTCGGCTTCGCTGAAACCGTATTGCAGCGCGCGGCGATATTCCGCGATCGCGGCGTCGAGCCCGCGTTTCCAGCCGCCGTCCTCGCTCGATACCGCGATCTGGGTGGTGCGCGAAACCTCGAGCAGGTCGCTGGTCGAGATACTCACGCCGCGGAAAGGCGGGTCCTCGCTGCGTTGCAGCCGCTGCAGGCGGCGGGCGAGCGCCCGGGCACCGAGCGAGTGGAGCAGCGACCTGAAGCGTTCCTCGCGTGTGTCGGGCGCCTCGCTGTAGGGAGCATGGCGCATCACCACCACGCTCTCGGTCAGCGCCGGATCGACATAGATATCGGTTGCGCCGGCATAGGCCGGATCGACCGGCCCGGCCGCTGGCTGGTCGGGCGAATCGGCGGCTTGCCAACCGGCGAAGTGCTCGGTGATTTCGGCCTCGACCAGCGCCGGATCGAAATCTCCGACCACCACCAGCACGGTGTCCGAAGGCACGTATTCGCGCGCCCAGTAGGCGCGCAGAGTCGCCGCATCGGCCGCCTCGAGCGTTTCGATCGTCCCTATCGGGATGCGTTCGGGCAGGCGCGCGCCGGGATAGGTGAATTCCAGGCTGTCGATCAGGTTCTTGTAGGCATAGCTGTTGCGCACCCGCCGCTCGGACAGGATCACCCCCTTCTCGCGTTGCACCGCCTCCTCGTCGAAGGTCAGCTCGCTCGCGGTTTCGCGCATCAGCATCAGCGCGGTGTCGAGCAGGTCTGCGTCGGCGCGCGGCAGGTCGAGCTTGTATTCGGTGCGGTCGAAGCCGGTGGAGGCGTTGGTGTCCGCCCCGAACGCCAGCCCCAACCGCTCGAGCAGCTTGACCATCTCGCCCTCGGGCACCCTGTTGCTCCCGTTGAAGGCCATGTGCTCGACAAAATGCGCATAGCCCCGCTCGCTGTCCTGCTCGTCGAGCGAGCCGGCCTCGATCACCATGCGCACCAGCGCGGTGTTCTCCGGCCGGTCGTTCCGGCGGATCATGTAACGCAGCCCGTTATCCAGCTTGCCGAAGCGCCACCCGGGCTCGGGGGCGAACTCGCTGTCTTCGACTTCCCACATCGCCGGGTCCCAGCCTTCCGGCGCGGGCCGCGCCTCCTGCGCTGCGAGCGGAGCGGAAAGGATCAGGGCGAGCGGGAAAAGCAGGCGCGATTTCATTGGCATGCGCTGCCCTATCATCTCGCGGATGACAAGCAGGGGAACCGGAACATGGCTTCCCGCACCCGGAACACCTGCTTGGCAAGATCGGCACGCGCGGGCTAGATGCCGTGGGTGACTACGCTCGATCTGTTCTTCAATCCGGCGTCGGGCAGCTTCCGCGAAGCGCGGCTTGCCGAACTCGCCGAGGCTTTTCGCGCGCAGGGTTTCGAAACGAACATCCGCGAAACCCTCCCGGGTAGCGGCAGGATCGAAAGCGAAGCCGAACTCATCTGCATTCACGGCGGCGACGGCGCGCTGCGCGACACGGTCGAGGCGCTGGGCGATGCCGCGGGTCGGATCCCACTGTGCATCGCTCCATCCGGCACTATCAATCTCGTCGCGCGCGAACTGGGCTATAGCAACCAGCCGACGAGGCTCGCGCGGCAAGTGGCCGATGCCTGGCGCGCGGGCGCCGAGCGCCGCGTCAAATCGCCGCTGTACAGGCTGGGCGGGGTGCCAATTACCGCCTGCCTGTCGATCGGGCCAGACAGCCATGCGGTGGCGCGCGTATCCGGCTCGCTCAAGCGGCGCATCGGGCGCTACGCTTATGTCGTCGCGATGCTGGTCCAGCTCCGCGAATGGCCGCGTGAGAGGATTGCGATCAGCGGAGAGCTGGCCGACGGAACGCCATTTTCCTGTGAAGCGGAAGCAGCGATCGTCTCGCATGGGGCGCTTTATGGCGGCCCCTTTCGCCTGAGCCCGGGCGCTGCCCTGGTGGCCGATTCGGTCGAACTGATCACCATTGGGCACGCCACCCGATCGGCGGCATTAGCGGCGACAGCGCTGGCGATGGCGCGGCTGCCGGTCGATTGGCTCGACGCCGTGACCATCCGTACCGTGCGCCGCATCCTCTTCGATCGCTGCGCCAGCCCGGTGCAGGTCGACGGCGACCATATCGAAAACTGCGCCTACGCGATCGAACCCAGCGGGCTGTCGCTCACCTACGTGATCTGAACGACCCTATTTCTTCGGCTTGCCCGAGCCGCGCAACCGGCCGCGATGGGCGCTGAGATCGAAGACCTCCCCCGCGCCCCCGTTCTCGTTATTGTCCAGCAGGCCGAGGCGCCGGGCGACTTCGCGATAGGCTTCTTCCTCCCCGCCCAGATCGCGGCGGAACCGGTCCTTGTCGAGCTTTTCATTGGTATCGAGGTCCCACAGCCGGCAGCCGTCGGGGCTGATTTCATCGGCCAATATAATGCGGCTGAAATCGCCGTCCCACAACCGACCGAATTCGAGCTTGAAATCCACCAGGCGGATGTTGATCGCGGCGAACATCCCGCATAGAAAATCGTTGATCCGGATCGCCATCGAGGAAATGTCCTGCATCTCCTCGTTCGATGCCCAGTTGAAGCATGCGATATGTTCTTCGGAAATCAACGGGTCGCCCAGAGCATCGTCCTTGAAGTAGTATTCGATCAGCGTGTGTGGGAGGTGCTCGCCTTCCTCGAGACCGAGCCGCTTGCAGATCGAGCCTGCCGCGACATTGCGCACCACCACTTCGATGGGAACTATCTCGACCTGCCGCACGAGCTGTTCGCGCATGTTGAGCCGGCGGATGAAATGGGTCGGCACCCCTATATGGGCGAGGCGCGTGAAAACATGTTCGCTGATGCGGTTGTTGATCACGCCCTTGCCGTTGATCGTGCCCTTTTTCTCCGCGTTGAAGGCAGTGGCGTCGTCCTTGAAATACTGGATGATCGTGCCGGGCTCCGGTCCTTCGTAGAGGATCTTGGCCTTGCCTTCGTAAATCTGGCGGCGACGGGACATGCGGGGGGCAACCTTCCTTCTGAAACGGGACCGCCCCGGCTCGCGAGGCGCGGGGCTTCACGGCGACCGGGGCGTGGACAAGCCCCATATAGGCAATGGCCGACCAAGGCAAACGGGGTTAGTCCAGCCCCGGCGCGCACCTGCGCTTCGCGTTGGGAGTGGCAAAGAGATGAACAAGCGGCCCCCCGCGCAATTCTACGCAGGCGATCTGTTTGGCGAGATCTACCAGGCCCACCAGGCCCCGCCCCGCCAGACACCGCTCGCCGCATTGCCGGGGCTGGCGGTCTGCGCCACGGCCGCGCTCGCCGCCGCCTGGCTCGCAAACTCCTACGGTTTCCCGATCATTCTGCTGGGCCTGCTGGTCGGGCTGGCGTTGAGCTTTCTGTCCGAAGATGCGCGGACCCATGCGGGCCTCGACTTCGCGTCGCGCCATTTTTTGAGGGCGGGCATCGTGCTGCTCGGCCTGCAGGTGACCGCGGCGCAGGTTCTCGCGCTCGGCTGGGTGTCGTTCGTCGCTCTTCTGGCGGTCATGGCGGTGGCGATGCTCGCGGGCGTCGCAGCTGCGCGTTTGGCGGGCGAACCACGCGAGGCCGGGGTGCTGGCGGGCGGGGCCACCGCAATATGCGGCGCCTCCGCCGCGCTCGCCTTGTACGGCGTGATCGGGCAGAACCGCTTGTCGCGCGAGCGGTTCTCGGTAACGCTGGTCGGCGTGGCGCTGGCCAGCGCGATAGCCATGGCGAGCTATCCCCTCATTGCCTCGGTGCTGGGGTTCACCGACAGTCAAGCGGGGTTCCTGATAGGCGCTTCGGTCCATGACGCGGCGCAGGCCATTGGCGGCGCATTCGCCTATTCGGATGCGGCGGGCCAAGACGCGACGATCGTGAAGCTCGCACGGGTGGCGATGCTCGCGCCGGTAGTAGCGCTGGTCGCAGTCTGGCTCGGGCGGGGAGGTGGAAAGAACGTGGGGCGGGCTCGCTGGACGGCGATTGCGGTGCCCTGGTTCATCCTGGGGTTTCTCGCCCTTGTGACTGTGAACAGCATCGTGCAGCTTCCTCCCGGCCTGGCGGACATCGCGCTGACGACCTCGAAAGGGCTGCTGCTGCTGGCGGTGACGGCGGCGGCGATGCGCTCGCGCCTGGGCTTGCTGGTTGCGGCAGGCTGGCGTCCGCTGGTGCCGGTGTTTGCCGCGTCCTTCGCATCGTTTATAGCTGCACTGACCGCTGCGGCGCTCGTGATCGACTGAATAGGAGGAAAGCGTGCTCAGGAAAGCGTTCACCGAACATCCGGCCAGCGTGGGGGAAAGCTATGGCGAGCACCTCCTCCATGCGACGCGTTTCGGCCTGCGCATGATGCTGGGCGGGCTGGCCTGCATCCTCCACGGCGTGCTGCCGTTCCTGTTCGTCAGGACGGGAAGTCGCCAGATCGCGCGGCTTCACGACCGGATGCTCACCAATCGTTCGAGACTGCCGGAAATTCTCGACTACGTCATCTAAGGCCGCTCGACTGCCTGCGCGCGACCGCGGTTGAGCTGGTCCACCGGCCTCATTGCACGCAGCGGCACCTTGGGGCACACCGCTTGTCGTATGGATGACGCAGACGAAGCATCCGGGTTTGCCTATCAGCACAGCGGCCTGACTGTCGTCTCGGCGATCGAGCTGCCGGAATGGGCGGCGTTCGCGCGAGCTTCGGCTGCTTCGGCCGATGTCGAGATTGCGCTGGACGACCAGATCCACGGCGAGTTTGGCCACGGCGCCGTGACGGTCGATGGAGACAGCCTGCGCTTCGCCGTGGAGGGCGTCGGCGGCTGGGAAGTGGAGGGCGGGCGGACGGTCCGCCTGTGTCCCGCCCCTGCGGCCAATCCGCGCGAACTGCGGCTGTTCACTCTCGGCAGCGCTTGGGGCGCGCTCGGCTATCAGCGCGGCTTCGCGATGTGGCACGGCAGCGCGGTGGCGCGCGGCGGGCTGGCGCTGCTGTTCTGCGGCGAGCAGGGCGCCGGAAAATCGACCATGGCGGGGGCGCTCGTGGCGCGCGGCGCGGTACTCGTGGCGGACGACCTCAGTCGGGTCGAGAAAAACGGCGACAGCGTCGCGATCTATCCCTCCTCCAGCCGGGTCAAGCTGTGGCGCTCCGCAATCGACCACCTCGCCTGGCAGGAACGCGCGGGGGAGCGAGACTATTTCCGCGAGGACAAGTTCCAGTGCCCCGTGGCGGATAATTTGTCGGAGGTCGATCGCGTCTCGCTGGGGGGCATCGTGGTGCTGGCCCCGGGCGAGACGCTGGCCTGCGGGCGGCTGCGGGGAAGCGATGCTCTAACCTCCGCTCTGAGTGCCACGCTCTACCGCCCTGAAATGCTCGAGGCGATGGGCGAGTGGCCGCGCCAGGCAGCACTGGCGGCGCAAATCATCGAGCATGTGCCCGTGTGGCGGCTGTCGCGGCCGATGGAATTCGCTGCGCTGGACGCGGCTTGCGAGGCGGTGGAGGCGCTCTGGACCTAGAGCGGGGACGAGTGGTGCCTCGGGGAGGAATCGAACCACCGACACTACGATTTTCAGTCGTATGCTCTACCAA
>JBBSMH010000102.1:0-7300 GCA_038233275.1 Sphingomonadales bacterium
CGCTGAGTTCGTTGCCTCCCAAAGCGAAGGAAATGCGCGCCTCGAGCGGTGCAAGCGGGGGCGGCTGTGTCTCGGGCTGTTCCCTATCGGGCCGGATGATCGAATTCTGCGGCGCTTCGGAGCTCACCGTCGGTTCCGGCTCGGGCGCCTGTTCGCTTCTTTTGCACGCTCCTGCAGTCGCGAGCAGCGCCAGGGTCGCGGCAAGTGGCACAAGCTGTGTCGTCGGTTTCATCGTTATTTTCCCTTCAAGCCGGTTGAGCAGCCGGCCCGCCGCTCTTTCGGGATTTCTTCGCCGCCATCTCCTCCGCCGTCTTCACCTGCGGCGGCGAGAAGGTGAGGATGGTATCGCCCGCGCGCGGTTCCGGGCGCGCCGCATGGGTAAAGAAGCGCAGATTGCCGTTCGAGCGTAGCAGCAACAGCATATGCGCCAAATCGGGCAGCGTCTGTTGCGCATCGTCGTAATCGAATTCCTCCGACAGTCTGGTTTTGCGAAAGACCCAGCCTTGAGCCTGGCGGTCGTTCACCTCGGTCACGCCGTACCCCGCCTCGAACAACGCACGACCGCGCAGGCTGTGCGGCAGCGCGTGCTTGTCGTCTTCGTCCCCCGCCTCGCCCAGCTGGTAGACCGAATCCCGCCCGATTTCATAGGCGAACTCGTTGCACACCAGCGTGTTGTAGGCTTCATTATCCGTAGCCGCGACGAGAACCTGATATGGCCCGAGATCGAGATTGTGCTCGGTCGCCGCGTTGAGAATCTCGCCGTGGTAATAAGGGATGCTCTTCCGCCGCGCCGCGGCGAGCCGCTGCCAGCTCGAATCGACCACCAGCACGGGCGTCTTCAATTCCCTCATCTGGTCGGCCAGCGCTATGGTCCACGGCGTGCTTCCGACAATCAGCAGGCCTGGCCGGGTCTCCCCCTTGACCTTCAGGATTTTCGCCACGAGATCGATCGTGAAGCCGTGAGCGACGATGGTCACCACTACCACCGCGAAACTCAATCCGACGAGCACATAGCCGTCGTTGAAGCCGAGATCGGCCAGCCGCAGCGCGAACAGGCCCGAAATCGCGACCAGAACGATGCCGCGCGGGGCGATCCAGGCGAGAAACAATCGTTCGTTCCAGGGGACGGGGCTGCCGAGCAGGCTCAGAAGAATGGTCGCGGGCCGCACGACGAACAGCAGCGCAAGCAAGAACAGCAGGAAGTTGAGTCCCGCCCCGGTCATCGGGTTGAGATAGGCCAGCTCGTTCCAGTCGAGAGAGGCCGACAGCAGGATGAAGATGCCCGAGACGAGTAGGGTGGAGATATTCTCCTTGAAGGGATGAATCGAGCGTAGGCTGGAAACATTCATGTTGGCCAAGGCAACCCCCATGACCGTCACCGCGACCAGACCCGCTTCATGCTCGATCATGTTGGACAGCACGAAAACACCTACCACCGTGACCAGCAGTACCGGGACCTTGAGATATTCGGGCACAGTTCCGCGAGGGAAGGACCAAGCGATAAGGAACGCTGCCGCGAAGCCGATCAGGCCGGCCAGCGCCGCGGCGAAGAGAAGGGGCGGAACCACTTCGAACACCGTGGCTCCGGGGGATTCGGCGACCTTGCGGAAATATTCATAGGCGATAACCGCGCACAGCGCGCCTGTCGGATCGTTGACGATCGCTTCCCATTTGAGGATGGAGGCCGGCCGCGGCTGGATCGAGGATTGGCGCAGCATCGGAATAACCACCGTCGGCCCGGTGACCACCAGGATGCCGCCGAACAGGATTGCCACAGGCCAGACCAGTCCGGCAATCTCATGCGCCGCGACGGCGCCGAAAAACCAGCCGAGCAACACGCCTATGGTCGCCAGCCGCCAGACCGCGCTGCCCGAATGCCGGAGTTCGCGGAAATCGAGGCTCAATCCGCCTTCGAACAGGATCAGCGCGACACCGATGGCGACCATCGGCTCGATCAGGTCACCGAAAGCATGCTCGGGATTGAGAATGCCGAGTACCGGCCCCGCGAGAAAGCCCGCAGCCAGCATCAGCACGATTGCGGGCCAACCGGTGCGCCAAGCGACCCACTGGGCGCCGATGCCCAATATGCCGATCATCGCGATGACGAGCGCTTGTTCTTCCATCGATCAGGCCGATCCCACCCTTCGTGCCGCCTTATGGCACGCGCTTACCCAATGCGCGAGCTCGGCGATATTTCCGAAGAAGACCGCGAGCGCTGAAAGGTCAGCCACCTTCGAATTCCATCAGTGCGGAAACTGTTACTCCGCATGCGCGCAGGGCCTTTGCCCCACCCAGATCGGGCAGGTCGATCACGAAAGCGGCATGATCGACCGTCGCGCCCGCCTTGCGCAACAATTGCGCGGCGGCGCAGGCCGTTCCACCGGTCGCGATCAGATCGTCAACCAGAACGACGCATTGGCCCTGCGAGACCGCCCCTGGGTCCATTTCCAGCCGGTCGCTGCCGTATTCGAGCGCATAGTCGACACCAATGGTCGCGACCGGAAGTTTACCCGGCTTGCGGACAGGAATGAAGCCGACGCCGAGCCGCACCGCCACCGCAGCTCCGAAGATGAAGCCGCGCGCTTCCATGCCGGCGATCGCTTCGGCCTCCGCATCTCGCGCAATCTGCGCGAGCAGGTCGACCGCCGCCCCCAGGCCAGCGGGGTGGCCGATGAGCGGAGTAATATCGCGGAACTGGATACCCTGGGCCGGGAAGTCCGGCACGGTGCGCACCAATCGCTTGAGTTCCAGCGGCGTCATCGTGCCGGCAGGCAAGAAAACGCCCCTCCAGCCGTGGGGGTGGAGAGGCGTCTGGGGATGGAAGTAGGGATGAGCCTTCTCAGGCCTTGATCTTCTTCGGCTTGGCTGCCGCCCAGATCTGTTTCTTCGACAGATAGGCGAGGATAGTGGCGAACAGCAAAAAGAACAGCACCGGCCAGCCAGTCTGCTTGCGCTTCACCATCGTCGGCTCGGCAGTCCAAGTGAGGAAAGCGGCAACGTCCTTGGCCATCTGTTCGATCGTGGCCTTGGTACCATCGTCGAAAGTCACCTGCCCGTCGCCGGTCAGCGGCGGCGCCATCGAGATGTTGAGGTTATGAAAATAGACGTTGTGGTACAGCCCCGGCCCCGGCGCCGCCTCGGGATGCTCCTCGAGCAGCTCGGCCGACGGCTCCCGGTAGCCGACCATCAGCGAGGCGACGTAATTGGTGCCGTCGTGGCGCGCCTTGGTTATCAGCGACAGATCAGGCGGGATCGCATTGTTGTTCGCAGCCGCGGCAGCCACCGCATTGGGATAGGGCGAGGGGAAATAATCGGTCGGCGTTCCCGAGCGGCTGACCGCCTCGCCGGTGTTCGGAGCGATCCCCGGAACCTGCCAGCTGGCCGCCTCAGCCTTCACCTGCGCCTCGTCGTAGCCAAGTTCCGCCAGATTGCGGAAGGCGACGAACTTCAAGCCGTGACAGGCCGAGCAGACTTCCTTGTAGACCTTGTAGCCGCGCTGCAGCTGCACCTTGTCCCAGGTTCCGAAAGGGCCGTCGAACGAGTAGTCGATATCGATCGGGTCCTCGTAGGGCAGGTGCTTCACGGGCTCTTCGGTCGCGGCGGTATAGGCCCCGAACCCGAAAGAGATCAGCGCGACGGCGCCAAAGCCCAGTCCGACGAGAATTGCGATAAGGCGGATCATGCGTTCGTCTCTTCTCTCGTAGCTCTAGGCGCCGTCAGACCGCCGGCTCGGTATTTTCGCCCAAGACAGCCTTCTTATCCGAACCCAGAACGGCGTCGGTGATCGAATAGGGCAGCGGTTCGGGCCGCTCGATCTGACTGACGATGGGCAGGATCACCAGGAAATGGAGGAAATAATACGCGGTGAAGATCTGGCTGAGCATCACGTAGGGCTCTTCCGCCGGACGACCGCCCAGGAAGAACAGCATGGCCATCGTCGGGATCAGGCCGAACAAGAAAAACTTGCGGAACAAGGGGCGGTAGTGGCCGCTGCGCACCGGCGATTTGTCGAGCCAGGGTAGCATGAACCAGATCAGGATAGAGCTGAACATCGCGATCACGCCCCACAGCTTGGCGGGCAGGATGAAATCCATCGTGAAGGCACGGAGAATGGCGTAGAACGGGTAAAAATACCACTCAGGTAAGATCAGCGCGGGCGTGGAGAGAGGATTGGCCTCGATGTAATTGTCCGGATGGCCCAGCGCGTTGGGCAGGAAGAACACCATAGCGAAAAAGAAGATCAGGATGACGCCCAGCCCGAAACCGTCCTTGGCGGTGTAATAGGGATGGAACGGCACGGTGTCGCTTTCGCTCTTCACCTCGACCCCGGTCGGGTTGCTCGATCCCGGAATATGCAGCGCCCATATATGCAGGATCACCACGCCGGCGATCACGAAGGGCAGGAGAAAGTGCAAAGAGAAGAAGCGGTTCAGCGCGGCATTGTCCGGCGCATAGCCGCCAAGCAGCCAGATCTGGATGGGCTCGCCCACCAGCGGGAACGCCCCGAACAGGCCGGTGATGACCTTGGCGCCCCAGAAGCTCATCTGGCCCCAGGGGAGGACGTATCCCATGAAGGCGGTGGCCATCGTCAGTAGGAAGATCACCACGCCCAGCAGCCAAATCATCTCGCGCGGGGCCTTGTACGAGCTGTAGAAGAGGCCGCGGAAGATGTGCAGATAGATGACGATGAAGAAGAAACTGGCCCCGTTGGCGTGGGCATAGCGCATCAGCCAGCCCCAGTTGACGTTGCGCATGATGTGTTCGGTCGTCGCGAAGGCGAGCTCGGCATTGGCCGCATAATGCATCGCCAACACGATGCCCGTGACGATCTGCAGCACCAGAAAGAATCCGGCGAGCACGCCGAAATTCCACATGTAATTCAGGTTGCGAGGCACGGGATAACCCGCGCCGATTGCATTATAGACGAGCCGCGGTAGCGGCAGCTTCTCGTCGAAGAATCGGCTGAGACCGTTTGCGGGGGTATATTCCTTGGCCCAGGGAAAGCTCATGTCCGTCTCTCTTCTCTGGCTCAGCCGACGACGATGGTGGTGTCGGAGGCGAATTCGTACTCGGGCACTAAGAGATTGGTGGGGGCGGGACCTTTGCGAATCCGGCCCGCCGTATCGTAATGCGAGCCGTGGCAGGGGCAGAAATAGCCGCCGAACTCGCCCTTGACCTCACCCTCTGCGGCTCCCAGCGGCACGCAGCCGAGGTGCGTGCACACCCCCATGATGACGAGCCAGTTGGCCTTGCCCTCCTTGGTCCGCTCGGCCAGCGTCTGCGGATCGCGCAAAGCGGAGACATTGACCGCAGTGGCTTCGGCAATTTCGGCATCGGTCAAATTGCGGATGAAAAGCGGCTGTTTGCGGAACACCGCCTTGATCGCCTGACCCGGCTCGATCGCGGAAACATCGACTTCGGTCGTGCTTTCGGCGAGCACATCCTTCGAAGGCGACATCTGGGTGATTAACGGCAGCAGCGTGATCACCCCGCCCACGCCTGCGGCGCTTACGGCGGCGATGTCGATAAAGTCGCGGCGGCGGATGCCTTCCCCCTCGGTATGCGCAATCGTGTCGGGAGTTGCGGTTGCAGCGGTCTCTGCCATCGGCCCCTATGCCTGTTTTGACTGCACGCGCCCGGATGCGGATGCCCCCGACTGCATGCATAGATGCGGTTTCCGACCGGGCGCGGCGCCCATCCCAAAGCGGCCCTGAAAGGGCGCCGGCCAGCCGGTTCGGTCGCGCCTGTAGCCGCTATGGTGCGCCATGCCAACCGAGATTTTGGCAAGAGCCGTTAGCTTGCGCGCAAGGCAATCAGGCTGACCTGGCGGCCCTTTGTCGAGGTGCCGGAATGGGTCGCGCGGCGGTAGGAATGGAACCTATCGGGCTCGGCGTAGGTGTCGTGGGGGAGGACATCCACCGCATCCACGCCGCTGCATTGCAAGCGAGCGGAGACATAGCCCGGCAGATCGAATTGCCAGTGACCGGGACGGCCCGGCGCGAAGAAATCCCTATCTCCCAAAGCGAAGGCTGCCCGCATCGCATCGTCCACCTCGTAGCTCTTCTGATGGATGCAGGGACCAATAGCGGCGACGATATGATGCGCGCGCGCGCCCAGAGCGACCATCGCCTCGACTGTGTTTTCGACCACGCCGCCCACCGCGCCGCGCCAGCCGGCATGCGCCGCTCCGATCACCCCCGCGCCCTTGTCGGCGAGCAAGACCGGCGCGCAGTCGGCGGTGACGATAGCGAGCTTCACTCCCCCCCGGTCGGTGACCATGCCGTCTGCCTGGAGCGATACATTCTCGTCGAACGGCTCCCTGACGGACACCACGCGCGCGGAATGGATTTGATCGAGGAATACGCTCGGCACATCTCCGCCGACCAGGCCGTAGGCCTCCTCGTCGCTCTGCGGTCCGGTGAGGAAGCCGTGCGGCACATCCATCACCGGCGATGCGATTAAGGCCCCCGGACTATCCATCGAGACTGCGCGTCACCTGCTCGTATGTATCGCGCGAGAGATTGGGCGCGGTGGCGATCCGCTCGAGCTCCCCGCGCATCAAGGCGGCGCGATCGGGCTCGATCCGCCGCCAACGGCCCAGTGCAGGCACGAAACGCGCTGCCGTCTGCGGGTTGAGCGGGTCGAGGTCGAGGATCAGATCCGCGATCATCCGGTAGCCGTCTCCGCTCGCATCATGGAACGCCGCCGGATTTCCCGTAAACGCCATGTAGAGCGAACGTACGCGGTTGGGATTGCGCAAGGTGAAATCCTCGTGATCGGCAAGCGCCTTGACGTGCTCGATCGTGTCCGGATGCAGCGCCATAGCCTGCAGGCTGAACCATTTATCCACCACCAGCGGATTGTCGCGGAAGCGATTGTAAAAGTCGATGAGCGCATGCGTACGCTCGGCGCTCTCGAGGCCCGCCAACACCATCAACGCGCCCTGCCGGTCGGTCATGTTGTCGGCGCTCTCGTACTGCTGCGCAGCGATCCTGGCTGCTCTGTCGGGGTCGGCAGCAGCGAGATAGGAAAGCGAGAGGGACTTGAGCTTGCGCGCTCCCTTTGCTGCCGGATCGTGGCTGAAGCCCACGCCGCTCGCCCGATCGTGCAGACCACGCAGCCGATCGCCAAGCACATCGCCGAGATGCGCCTTGAGCGCCTCGCGCTCCTTGTGGATGCGCACCGGGTCCGACTGGTCGAGCTGGTCCATCAGATAGGTGACGCCTGGTGCGATCATGAGTTCGCCACGCATCAGATCATCGAGCCGGTCGTCGTCGAGCACGGCGCCGAGCGCGCCGGC
>JBBSMH010000103.1:0-7299 GCA_038233275.1 Sphingomonadales bacterium
CGCCGCCAAGCGCGCTCCCGCCGCACAATGCTCGACCGGGGAGCAGAAGGCACTGCTGCTGGCGATCACGCTCGCGCATGCAAGCCTGGCCGCGCGCGGGCGCGCTTCGCTGCTACTGCTCGACGAAGTGGCCGCGCATCTGGATCCGGCGCGCCGCGCGGCTCTGTTCGAGCGGTTAGGCCACAGCGGCACCCAGATATGGATGACGGGCACTGAAACGGCGCCGTTCGAAACCGTCCTTGGCGAGGCGGCGGTGTGGGAGGTGCGCGGAGGCGCGGTCAGTCCGCTTTGACCGGAGGCAGGGCCGATTGGACATCGTCCACCGTGGCGGTGACCAATGCATCGAGCCCCTGTTCGGTAGGATGGATACGGTCGGACTGGAACAGTTCGGGCCGCTGGTAGATCGTTTCCAGCCAGAAGGGCACCAGTTTCGCATCATATTCCCGCGCAAGATCGCCGTAGAGCGCGTCGAAATCGCGCTGATACTCCGCGCCATAGTTTGGCGGCGCCCGCATACCCATCAGCAGCACGGGTATGTCGCGCTGTTGCAATTCCTCCAACACGGCCGCCAGATTGGCGCGCGTTTCGGCAGGAGAAAGGCCGCGCAGTAGATCGTTGCCGCCCAGTTCGAGGATGAACAGGTCGGGCTTCGTCTCCTGAGCATCGAGCGTGAAGGCGAGCCGCTGGCGCCCCACCGCGCTGGTGTCGCCCGATACTCCGGCATTGGTCACGCGCGCGTTGATGCCGCTGGCGCGCAACGCCTCTTCGAGCTTGGCCGGATAGCTGACGTCCTTGCCTACGCCATACCCCGCAAAGAGGCTGTCGCCGAAGGCAAGGATGTGGCGTTCGGGCCCGGCCACCGGCTGCTGCTGTCCTGCCGCTGTTTCCTCCGGCTGGGGAGCGGGATCGGGCGCACCGCCGCAGGCCGCGAGCGCGCAAAACAGCGGGATAATCGACAAACGCACAAGACGCACCGGCAAGCCTCCTTGTTAGCACTCCCTGCCTATGCCATCGCGCGGCGGTGACAAGCCCCCTGCCCGCCATTTCCGCCCGCAATCTCACCCTCACTCTGGGTACGAGCGATGCGCCGGTGGAAATCCTGCGCGGGATCGACCTCGATATCGAGCATGGCAGCACCGTCGCTCTCCTGGGCCCCTCGGGTTCGGGCAAGAGCTCGCTGATGGCTGTGCTCTCGGGGCTGGAGCGCGCGAGCAGCGGTTCGCTGCAGGTCGCGGGCCAGGACTTCACCCGGCTCGACGAGGACGCGCTGGCGCATGCGCGGCGCGGGCGGATCGGGATTGTTCTGCAGGCTTTCCACCTGCTGCCCACGATGACGGCGCAAGAGAATGTCGCCACGCCGATGGAACTGGCCGGCGAGAGCGACGCGCAAGTGCGCGCGCGCGCCGAACTTGAAGCGGTCGGTCTGGGCCATCGGCTCGACCATTATCCGCAACAGCTCTCCGGCGGCGAGCAACAGCGCACCGCCATCGCTCGTGCCATCGCACCGCGACCGCAGCTTATCTTTGCCGACGAACCCACGGGAAATCTCGATGCCGCGACCGGACACGAGATTGTCGAACTGCTCTTTGCCCGCCGCGCCGAGACGGGAGCAACCTTGCTGGTGATCACCCACGATCCCGAACTGGCCGAGAATTGCGAGCGAGTCATCACCCTGGCCGACGGCAGGATTTCCAGCGACAGCACCGCATGAACTGGGCGCAAGCCTGGCGTATCGCGCGGCGGGATCTGCACGCGCGCTTCAGGGGCCTGCGTCTGCTGCTTGTCTGCCTTTTCCTCGGCACTGGAGCCCTGGCGGCAATCGGCACGCTCTCCGCGGCGATCGAGAACGAGCTCGGCAATCGCGGGCAGGTGCTGCTCGGCGGCGATCTCGAGATCGAACTTTGGCAGCGCGCGCTCAGCGGCGAGGAACGCGCGGCCCTTGCGGAGTATGGTGAGCTGTCGAGCGGGTATCGCCTTCAGGCCATGGCGCGCTACGGCGAGCAAGCCGCGCCGGTCGGGCTCAAGGCGGTCGACGACGCTTACCCGCTGTACGGAGAGCTGACGCTCGAGGACGGGCGCGCGGTGGGCGCGCCGCGCCCCAACGAGGCCTGGTTCGGGCGCGGAGCGGCGGACCGGCTGGGGGCGAGCATCGGAGACCGCACCCTCATCGGGACCGAACAGCTGGAGGTCGGAGGCATCATCGCCAACGAGCCGGACAAGCTCTCCGCGGGCTTCCAGCTGGGGCCCACAGTCATCGTCGGCGAGGACATGCCCCAACGCGCAGGGTTGATCGCGCCGGGCTCGATGTATCAGTCCAAGACGCGCGTCGCCTTCCCACCTGATCGCGATCCCGAAGAGGTCGAGGAGGAGCTGGAAGACCGGTTTCCCGAGGCCGGCTTCGATTTCCGCAACCGCGAGCGAGCATCGCCGGGCGCGGACCGTTTCGTCTCGCGGATGGGCGAATTCCTCACGCTGGTCGGGCTGGCTGCGCTGGTCATCGCTGGCATCGGCATAGGCGGAGGGGTCACTTCCTATCTCGAGGCGCGGCGGCAGAGCATCGCCACGCTCAAGATCCTCGGCGCAAGCAGCGTCGATATTGCGCGCATTTACGGATTGCAGATCGCCGCCGCCGCATTGGGGGCGAGCATCGCTGGGCTGGCGGTAGGGATCGCGGTCACCCCCCTGCTCGGCTTCGCGCTGCAAGGCCTGCTGCCGGTCGAAAGCGGGCTGGTCATCGACCCCGTCGCTCTGCTGGTCGCACTGGCCTACGGCATGCTCGTGGCGCTGGTCTTCGCCGCCCCGCCACTGACCCGCGCGCGGCATTTCCCGGCCATGGCGTTGATGCGCGCGCGCATCTCTCCTCTAGCGCGCGACCGCAAGGCGCTGGCAGTGGTGGTTGCGGGTCTTGCCGGCATCGTCGCGCTGGCGCTGCTCACCGCCAGCCAGCCGCTGCTTTCCGCCGGTTTCCTCGCGGGGGCGGCGGTGGTCTTCGGCCTGCTCGCGCTGCTCGGCCTGGGCATCCGCAAGCTGGCTGCCGCGCTGCCCCGCCCCGCCAGCCCGGTAGCGCGCAATGCGCTCGCCAATCTCCACCGCCCCGGCTCTGCCACCGGAGCGCTGGTCACCGCACTGGGCTTCGGGCTGTCCGCCTTCGTTCTGCTTGCCGCGATCCAGTCCGCGATCGCGGGAAACATCGATCGCAGCGTGCCGCAAGAAGCGCCCGACTATTTCGTGCTCGACGTGCCGCGCGACCGCGCCGAGGATTTCCGCTCTATCGTGCGGGCGGTCGACCCGGACGCCGCGATCCGCATGGTACCTGCGCTGCGCGGCGCGGTGCTCGCTTACGGACCGGAAGGGGACATGCAGCGCGTCTCCGAGCTCGAGGACATCCCCGACGGCGCCTGGGCGCTGCGCGGCGAGCGCGGGTTGACCTATGCCGACGATGTTCCGCCGGGCAATGTGCTGACCGAAGGCGAATGGTGGGGTCCCATGTATGACGGCGAGCCGCTGGTCTCGCTGGATGAAGAATTCGCCGAGGCCGCGGGACTGGAGATCGGCGATGTGCTCACCGTCGGCATCCTGGGAGTGGAACGCAGTGCGCGGGTCGCCAGCCTTCGCCGCCTCGACTGGGAGAACATGAGCTTCAACTATGTCTTCGTCTTCAGCCCCAATGCCATTTCCGACGCCCCGCACAATCTCGCTGCCACGATCGAGTTGAGCGAAGACGCCGCCACGGCGCCGCTGCTGCAGACCCTCGTTCGCGAGCTGCCGTCGAGCTCGGTGATCGAGGTCGGCGGCATCCTGGAGCAGGCGCGCACCATCCTGGAGCAGGTCGGCCTGGCCACGCTTGCCGCGGCCAGCGTGGCGGTGCTGGCAGGGCTCGCCGTGCTGCTCGGTGCCATCGCCGCCGCACGCGCCGCACGCACCTACGACACGGTCGTCCTGCGCGTGCTGGGCGCGGACCGGCGGCAGATCCTCATCATGCAGCTGATCGAATATCTCGTGCTCGCTGCGGCGCTCGCACTGGTGGCGCTTGCACTGGGCAGCGCTCTCGCCTGGCTGGTGGTGACCCAGCTGTTCGAATTCGACTGGCTGCCGGACTGGCGTGAGGTGCTCGCCGTGCTCGGTCTCGGCATGGCGGTGGTGCTGGCCTTCGCCATTGGCGGATCGCTCCCGCTGCTGCGCGCCAAACCGGCGCAGGCGCTGCGGGCGCTGTAGCAGGGCCAACCCGCCTCGAACTCCCGCAGGAAAGCGAGGCGGGCCGGAGCTATGCGGACTTCACACCGTTGTGGCCAGCGCCTCGGCGGCCTTGGGATCGGGTCCGTAGCGGTTCGGGCCCCTCGTGCCGGGCAGCGCCATCAGCACCAAAAAGGCTATGGATACGAGGAAGCCGATAACCGGGATCATGCTGCCAAGGATCGCGCCCAAATACCACCAGCCTGACATGTCGCGGTCGTGCAGCCGGCGCACCGTTACCGCGACGCTCGGGATCAGGACTGCAAGCGCGTAGATCACGAGCAGCAGGCCGAGCCCACCGAACATGGCACCCAGCCCCGCTTCGGCGGCCTCCGGATCGGCAAGACTCGCGAAACCGCCGGCCCCGAAGGCGAGGAACATCAACACCGTCATCACGATCACGTTAAGCAGCGCGAACATCCAGTATTCCATTCGCCTGGAGCGCCCGCTGAACTCGGCGTAGCGCTTGAACGGCAAGATCATCCATTCCATCAGTTTTCCCCCTCTTGGCTTGTTTCCCCCTCTTGGCTTGGCCCTGCCGGCGAGAGCATTACACTGGTCGCCGCTTGGCAAGCCCCCGGCGCCGCTTGCCCCCCGCTTCGCGCTCGGCTAGGGGCGCGCGCGACCGGCGGCAGTCCGCCACCGTCGAACAATCCGAAAGCCTCCCATGTCCCGCTCTATGCGAAATATCGCGATCATCGCCCACGTCGACCACGGCAAGACCACGCTCGTCGACCAGCTGTTCCGCCAGTCCGTCACCTTCCGCGACAATCAGCGGATCGAGGAACGCGCGATGGATTCGGGCGATCTGGAGAAGGAACGCGGGATCACCATCCTCGCCAAATGCACAAGCGTCGAGCGCGAGCATGATGGAACGACGACGCGGATCAACATCGTCGATACGCCCGGCCACGCCGATTTCGGCGCGGAGGTCGAGCGCATTCTTTCCATGGTCGATGGGGTGATCCTGCTGGTCGATGCCGCCGAAGGGCCGATGCCGCAGACCAAATTCGTCACCGGCAAGGCGCTGGCGCTCGGGCTCAAGCCGATCGTCGTGGTCAACAAGATCGATCGCAGCGACGCGCGGCCGGACGAAGTGCTCGACGAATGCTTTGAGCTGTTCCTCAGCCTGGATGCCAATGACGAGCAGCTCGATTTTCCCTCGCTCTGGGCGAGCGGGCGCGACGGTTATGCGAGCGAGGACAAGGACGCCCATTCGGGCAACCTCGACCCGCTGTTCGACCTCATCGTCAATCACGTCCCCGCGCCGGGGCTCGATCCGGAAGGGCCGTTCTCTTTCCTCGCCACGCTGCTCGACCGCGACAATTTCATGGGCCGCGTGCTCACCGGCCGGGTCCAGTCGGGAAGGGTCAAGGTCAACGACCCGATCCGCGCGCTCGATGCCGAGGGCAATCTGGTCGAAACCGGCCGCGCTACGAAACTGCTCGCCTTCGAGGGGCTCGACCGAATTCCAGTGGAGACCGCCGAGGCGGGCGATATCATCGCCATCGCGGGGCTAGAAAAGGCCACCGTCGCCAATACGATCGCCGAGCCCAGCGTTACCGAGCCGATCGAGGCGCAGCCAATCGACCCGCCAACGCTGGCGATGCGTTTCGCGGTCAATGATTCCCCGCTCGCCGGGCGCGAGGGAGACAAGGTCACCAGCCGGATGATCCGTGACCGCTTGCTGCGCGAAGCGGAAACCAATGTCGCCATTCGGGTGACCGAGTCCGACGACAAGGACAGCTTCGAAGTCGCCGGTCGCGGCGAGCTGCAGCTGGGCGTGCTCATTGAAACGATGCGGCGCGAAGGCTTCGAACTGGGCATCAGCCGCCCGCGAGTCCTGTTCCGGGAGGAAAACGGACAACGCCTGGAACCCTATGAAACGGTCGTCATCGATGTCGACGACGAGCATTCAGGCACGGTCGTCGAGAAGATGCAGCGCCGCAAGGCCGAGCTGACCGAGATGCGCCCCAGCGGCAGCGGCAAGACCCGCATCACCTTTTCCGCCCCCAGCCGCGGTCTGATCGGTTATCACGGCGAATTCCTCTCCGACACGCGCGGCACCGGCATCATGAACCGCCTGTTCGAGAAATACGGGCCTTACAAAGGCGCGGTCGGGGGGCGGCAGAACGGCGTGCTGCTGTCCAATTGCGCCGGGGAGGCGACCGCCTACGCGCTGTTCGCGCTGGAAGAGCGCGGCGAGCTGTTCGTCGGCGCGGGCGAGAAGGTCTACGAAGGCAGCATAATCGGCGAAAATGCCAAGCCCGAGGACCTGGAGGTCAATCCGCTCAAGTCCAAGCAGCTGACCAATTTCCGTTCTACAGGAAAGGACGACGCCATCCGCCTAACCCCGCCGCGGGTTATGACGCTCGAGCAGGCGATCGCCTATATCGACGATGACGAGATGGTCGAGGTCACCCCCAAGACCATCCGGCTGCGCAAGGCGATACTCGATCCGCACGAGAGAAAGCGGGCGAAGCGGCAGAGCGGCGCGTAAGCTTTGTCTTTTATCAACGGAACATAAGGCCCGACCGAAGGTTTGCTCTCCTGTCTTTTCAAGGAGATCATCCCGTGCCCGACCGTAAAGATACCGATGCCACCCATATCCTCGCCGACGATCATCGGACGGTGGAGGATCTGTTCGCCAAATTCGAGAACGCCAGCGGCAAGGACCGCAAGGAAGAGATCGCCCGCAAGATCTGCGAGGAGCTCAAGATCCACGCCATCGTCGAGGAAGAAATCTTCTATCCCGCGATCAAGGGCAAGATAGAGGACGACCTGCTCAAGGAAGCCTATGTCGAGCATGACGGCGCCAAGGTGCTGATCAACGAGATCGAGGCGGGCGGGCCCGACGAGGAATTCTACGACGCCAAGGTCAAGGTGCTCAAGGAACAGATCGAGCACCACGTCAAGGAAGAGGAAAAGATGAACGACAACATGTTCCAGCAGGCGCGCGCGGCGGATGTCGATCTTGACGCGATCGGCCAGCAGATGTTGTCCCGCAAGGAAGAGCTCAAACAGCGGGCCGAAGCCGGCGGACTGCCGCCGGCCGAAACGGCAACG
>JBBSMH010000104.1:0-7268 GCA_038233275.1 Sphingomonadales bacterium
CGGCCGCCCTCAAGGAACGCGCTGCGGAAATCCACAAGGAGGGCTATCCGCAAGTCGTCGCGCGGATGGGGCAGGAGGATGGCTCGGGCCGTTCGGCCGACTCGATGGATGTGCCCCACGCAATCGCGGGGCTGATTGCCGCGCCGGCTGGAACACGGCCGCTGCGGCTGCCGGTGAGCGGCGGCAATATCCCGCAACTCCCGATCAACGCCGTGACGGCGAAGACCCAGGTCGAATGGCTGGGTGCTTCTCCCGCGCTCGGCCCGATGGTGCGGGCGGTGCATGACGTCTGATCGGCCGCCTTGATCCTCTGGCCTTTGCCCGCAAGCATGGCTAAAGGCCCCGCCCACATCAAATACCGGAGTTATCGATGGGTTTCCGCTGCGGAATCGTCGGGCTGCCCAATGTCGGCAAGTCCACCCTGTTCAACGCCTTGACCGAGACGCAGGCCGCGCAGGCCGCGAATTATCCGTTCTGCACGATCGAGCCGAATGTCGGCCAGGTCGCCGTGCCCGATGAACGCCTCGAAAAGATCGCTGCCATTGCCAAGTCGGCCAAGATCGTGCCGACCCAGCTGGCCTTCGTCGACATCGCCGGGCTGGTGAAGGGTGCGAGCAAGGGCGAGGGGCTGGGCAATCAGTTCCTCGGCAACATCCGCGAGGTCGATGCGATCGTCCATGTCCTGCGCTGTTTCGAGGATGACGACATCCAGCACGTTGCCAACCGGATCGATCCGCTCGCCGATGCCGAGGTGGTCGAGACGGAGCTGCTGCTGGCCGATCTCGAGAGCCTGGAAAAGCGGGTACCGGCAGCCGAGAAACGCGCGACCGCGGGGGACAAGGAAGCGAAGATTACCGCCAGCGTACTCGGCCAGGCGCTTGCGTTGTTGCGCGAAGGCAAGTCCGCGCGGCTGGTCGAACCGGGTGACGACGAAGAAGCGAAAGTCTTCGCGCAGGCGCAACTGCTGACCGCCAAGCCGGTGCTCTACGTCTGCAATGTCGCGGAAGAAGACGCCGCGCAAGGCAATGCCCTGACGCAGCAAGTCTTCGCAAAGGCCGAACGCGAGGGGGCCGAAGCGGTGGTCGTCTCCGCTGCGATCGAAAGCGAACTGGTGGCGATGGATGCCGCGGAGCGCGCCGAATATCTTGCCGAGCTGGGGCTGGAGGAAAGCGGTCTCAGCCGGGTAATAAGGGCAGGCTACAAGCTGCTGGGCCTGCAGACATTCTTCACCGCTGGGCCCAAGGAAGCCCGCGCCTGGACGTTCCCGGCCGGAGCCAGGGCGCCGCAGGCGGCGGGAGAAATCCATACCGATTTCGAGCGCGGCTTCATCCGCGCAGAGACTATTGCCTACGACGATTACATTGCCTTGAACGGCGAAAGCGGCGCGCGCGAGGCGGGCAAGCTGCGCCAGGAAGGCAAGGACTATCTCGTCCGCGATGGCGACGTCATGCTGTTCAAGTTCAACGTATGATGCGCGGCGCGGCACCAAACGCGCATCCGCCCGTTACAAACAGAACACCATTGGCAGGGTGGAACCATGGTCGATAAATCCGAGCAATTCAGTTGGCTGGTGCGGCTCGGCTATGCCGCGCGCGGCCTCACTTACATTCTGCTGGGCTATCTCGCCCTGCAGACGACGGGGCAGGCGGAGGAAGGGTCGTCCCGCGTCTTCGCGATGCTGGAGGACGTACCGCTGGGCGAACCGTTGCTGTGGGCGATCGCCATCGGCATGCTCGCCTATGCGGTCTATAAATTCCTATCCGCCTTTGCGAACATCTACAATCGGCCCGACGATACGAAGGGCGTGATGAAGCGCGTTGGCGATGCCGCCAGCGGCGTTGCGCACAGCTTCCTTGCCTATGCGGCCTACGAGTTCGCCGGTGCGGGCCAGCAGTCGGCCAACGGCGACGGCACCCAGCAACGCGCAAGCGAATTGCTTGGCTTCGGATTCGGCTCGGTGGCGCTTGGTCTGATCGGGCTCGGCTTTATCGTCGGCGCTTTCATGCAGGCGAAGAAGGTCGTCGATCTCGGCTTTATGAAGAAGTTGAGCGGAAACGCGCCCGGTTGGGTGTGCCATGTCGGCCGCGGCGGTCACGCAGCGCGCGCGGTCGTGTTCGCGATCATTGGCTGGTCGCTGGTCCAGGGCGCATGGTTTTCGAGCTCGAGCCATGTCAAGGGCCTCGGAGAAGCGATTACCAGCCTGAGTGATATGGGTTTCCTCTACACTCTGGTGGCAGTGGGCCTGATCCTGTTCGGCATTTTTAGCCTGGTCAGCGCGCGCTACCGTATCATTCCCGACATGAGCTCCGGAGACCTCAAACCCAAATTTCGCTAGTCAGTCAAAGGCGGCGAGGATCGGGCACGGCCCCGAACCGCCCCGCGCGCATTCACGCGAGAGCCTGGCAAGCGAAGCGCGGGCCTCGGCAAGCTCGGCAATGTGCAAGTCGAGCGCGGCAATCCGCTCGCGCGCCATGGCCCGCGCGCGCGGGCGGTCGTCCGAGCGGTCGAGATCGATCAGCTCGGCGATCTCAGCAAGGGTGAAGCCCGCGGCCTGGGCCTTGCGGATATAGCGCAGCCGCCGTACGTCGGCGGAGCCATAATGGCGCCCGCCGGAGGCTCCGCCGCGGGGCGTTTCAAGCAAGCCTTTGCGCTGGTAGAACCGCACCGTTTCGATCCCCACTCGGCCATCGCGTGCCAATTCGGAAATTCGCAGCATATTCTCGCTTGACTCCGTATCGTGGTACGCAGGGTATAGGCATCGACATGACGACAGACAACGCCCCCCGCTCGCCCCGAGTCGCCCAGCTCCACCGCATGGTGATGGACAAGCACGTCTGCCCTTACGGGGTGAAGGCGAAGTGGCTGCTCAAGAAGCACGGCTACGCCGTCGAAGACCACTGGCTGACCACGCGCGAGCAGACCGACACATTCAAGCGCGAGCACGATGTGGCGACCACCCCGCAGACCTTCATCGAGGGCAAGCGCATCGGCGGCTACACCGAGCTGCGCGCGTTTCTCGGCAAGCCGCTACCCGAAGACGGTGCGACCAGCTACACGCCGGTGATCGCCGTGTTCGCCGTCACCGCAGCGCTCGCGATGGCGGTGAGCCACTTCCAGTTCGATACCCCCTTCACCGTTCGCGCCGCCGAATGGTTCGTCAGCTTCACGATGGTGATCCTGGCGATGCTCAAGCTGCAGGACGTGGAGAAGTTCTCGTCGATGTTCGTCGGCTACGATCTGCTCGCGCGGCGCTGGGTGCCCTACAGCTACGCCTACCCGTTCCTCGAGGCCGGAGCGGGCGTGTTGATGGCGGCGCACGCGCTCGACTGGCTGTCGATCCCGGTCGCGCTGACGATCGGCACGGTGGGCGCGGTAAGCGTGTTCTACGCGGTCTATATCCAGAAGCGCGAGATCAAGTGCGCCTGCGTCGGCGGGTCGAGCAACGTTCCGCTCGGCTTCGTCTCGCTGACCGAGAACCTGTTCATGATCGGCATGGCGATCTGGATGCTCGCGCGCTACGGCATCTGACCGCCAGAGTCGCGCGGAGGGGCAATGCAGTATTTCGAAGACATCGAGGTCGGTCACCGCCAAGCGTTCGGCCATTATGAGGTCACGCGCGAGGAAATGCTCGTATTTGCCGGCAAATACGATCCGCAGTCGTTTCACCTGAGCGATGAAGCGGCTGCGCAGACCCATTTCGGCCGGATTTCGGCGAGCGGATGGCATACCTGCGCCATGACCATGCGGATGCTGGTGGAGAACATGCAGGCCAACCCTCAGGCCGGGCTGGGATCCCCCGGCATCGACAATCTGCGCTGGAAGCGGCCCGTCTATCCCGGCGATACGCTGCGCTGCGAGAGCGAAATCCTCGAAAAGCGCCTTAGCGCCTCACGGCCCGAAATGGGCATCTTCAAATCGCGCATGCAGGTCTTCAACCAGCACGACGAGGTGGTGCTGGAGATGGTCAGCAACGGATTGATCGCAGTACGCGATCCGGACACACCGAAAGCAGGCTAAGTCACGCGCCGCACTGCGCGTAGCCCGGCGACTGGTAGATGATCCGGTCCCGCCCGTCGCGCGCGACCAGGCGGGCATCGTGCTCCATCGTTTCCGCGCCGACTTGTTCGCCGTCCTTTTGAAGCAATTCGAGTCGGAAGCTGAACTGCTTGCCATCGAATTTTTCGCGGGTGCCGTAACGCGTCTCCGGGCTTCCGACATCCGGAGCAAAGAGCAGCACCTCGCCGTCCACCTTCATGAAAGCCTTGTCGATCAGGGTGATGGCGATCGCGCCCATTCCCCCGCCTTCCGCCGCGAAGCTGCAGCCCAGACCGAACATGTCGTGTTTCTCGATATCGGGCTGGCGGATGGCTGCGGGGGCAATTGCGATCGCGGAAGGTTTCTGGGAAGCCTCCACCTGCTCTACGGCCTCCGCATCGCGCTGCGCCCGCTCTTCGGGAGAAAGCTCCGGGCCGCAGGCGGCGATGAAGAGAGCAAGGCCCACAGAAACAGCAATACGCATCAAAGCATCCCCACCAGTTTCTCGATGTCGTCGAGCGACATTCCAACCCAAGTCCCTCCAGAAAGCTCCCGCCGCGAAACGTCCCGTCCAAGCACGACCAAGGGTGGAAAGCGGGCGTCAGGACCTCTCCTTTGCGCCAGGGATTGCAGACTGTTCCCGCGAGAGGTTGGTGTCGATCCAATCGGCAAACTCCGACACCCGCACAAACACTTCTTCTACACCGTAGAGACCCTCCGCGCCGCCCATTGTATCTTGCGCCGAGCTGATCCCGGCAACAGCCCACCCGAGCGGGGTCTTGATAAGAGCGGGACCGCCACTGTCCCCCGGCCCACTTATGCCCTCGAGTGTCAAGACAGTGCTGTTCGGACCCGGAGCGTCGAACTTCCACCACAGGCGGCCCTCTTCCACCCGATCCACCAGGTTCTCAGCCACTCGAAAGAGGCCGTCTTCTACTCCCAGCCCGCTCTTGCCGTTTCCCGTTCCGCCCCAACCGGGCATGACGATGGTGCGGCCCCGCTCATCGCGGCCACGGTAGAGAGGTATGGGAGCAATGTGATTCACAGAGGAAGAAAACCTAAGGAGAGCGAGATCGGGCGCCCGCCCCGCGCCAGTTCCCGGGTGATGGATCACTTTGTCGATGGACGCGGGTATTCCCGCCACTTCAACCGAATAGCCTTTGCCTCCGAGGACTGCGTCTCGGAGCAATCGCTTGTCTCGTGCGCAGTGAGCGGCTGTGACGGCCCATCTTGCGTCGATGACCGTCGCCACGCAGTCCCGGTGACCCGCCTTGGTTCGGTAGATACTGAAAAGCGCAGGGAAGTCGCTCTCCTTTGCTAGGTAAGCAGCATCAGGAATGTCGTGACGGATGACGATCCCCGCCGCTACCGATGGTATCAAAGCTGTACCAGCAACTAGCAAACAACGTAAGGATGAGTGGAAGAAAGCACGCAGCATGAGCACCTCTGAGCGACCTCACCCCTCGCGAGCTTTCACCGTGGCACTTGGTGTCGCAGGGGCTTAGGCTTCAGCGGGGGCGAGGTGCCTCTCGCCATCCAAGACAGGGAACCTTACACAGACACGCTCTACCTTTTCAAGAGCACTCGAGCCTCAGAAGGCAAGCGACCCGCTCTTCGGCCCTTTGCAGACCGACGGCTCTGCGCCTCATTTCCTCCCGAACAGCTTCTCGACATCGTCCAAGGACAGCTTGACCCACGTCGGCCGGCCGTGATTGCACTGGCCCGACCGTGGGGTGCGCTCCATCTCCCGAAGCAGGGCGTTCATCTCTTCCACCCTCAGCGTGCGGCCGGCGCGAACCGAGCCGTGGCAGGCTATGGTCGCGAGCACCAGATCGAGCTTCTCGCCGAGCAACAGCACATCGCCGTTCTTCACCAGATCGTCGTCGATATCACGCAACAGTTTTTCCGTGTCCGCATTGCCAAGGGCGTGCGGCAGAGCGCGCACCAGCATCGCGTGCGGCCCGAAACGCTCTATCACGAGGCCGAGATCGGCCAGCTTCTCCGCTGCTTCCTCGAGTCGGTCGCAAGCCGTCTCGTCGAGTTCGACGACGTCGGGAATCAGCAACGCCTGGCTGCGCGCGGTGGCCTCCCCTGCCCCTGCGGCGCGTAGGCGTTCCAGCACGATCCGCTCGTGGGCCGCGTGCTGATCGACCAGCACCATGCCGTCTTTCGCCTCGGCGACGATGTAGGTGTTGGCGACCTGACCGCGGGCGATGCCCAACGGATAGTCCCGTTCGTGGGTCTCCGCGGAAGGTTGGGCGATTTCGGCGCGGCCATGCGGTTCCATCACGTCGGTTTGTCCGGCACCCCAAGCCTGGCCCGGTTCGCTCAGCCGCGAGGATGGGACGCTCCAGTCGCGACCCGCGAAGATCGATCTCGACGCCGGGGAGAGCTCTACCTGAACCTGCTCCGCCTGCCATTTCCCCATTGCCGCAACGTCGGGCCCTTGCGCGCTTCGTCGGTCGCCGCTCGCGAGCGCGTTCCGCAGCGCCGAGACGAGGAAGCCCCGCACGCCGCTCGCGTCCCGGAACCGAACCTCGGTCTTGGCCGGATGGACATTTACGTCGACATCCTGGGCCGGCAGGTCGAGGAACAGCGCAAGCACGGCGTGCCGGTCGCGCGCCAGCATGTCGCGATAGGCGCCGCGCACTGCTCCGGTGAGCAGACGGTCTTTCACTGGACGTCCGTTCACGAACAGGTACTGGTGGTCGGCAATCCCGCGATTGTAGGTCGGCAGCCCGGCGATGCCGGTCAGGCGCATGTCGCCGCGCCAGTCGTCGATGGCGACCCCATTGTCCTTCAGCTCGCGCGCGACGATCTGCGCCACCCGATCGGCCAACGCTTCGCCCTGCTGCAATCCGAACACGCGGCGCTCGCCATGTTCGAGCGTGAAGGCGATGTCGGGCCGCGCCATGGCGAGGCGGCGGACGACATCAAGACAGGCGGCATATTCGCTACGCGGCGTGCGCAGGAACTTGCGCCGCGCGGGCACCTTGGCGAAGACCTGTTCCACCCGCACCCGGGTCCCCGGCGGAAGCGCGGCGGGCTCGTCGCTCACCGGCGCGCCATGGTCGAGCACCTTCTTCCACCCCTGATCCGCGCCTTGCGGCCGGCTTTCGAGAGTGAAGCGAGATACGCTGGCGATGCGAGGCAAAGCCAAGCCCAGAAAACCGAGGGTCGATAAAAGAAAGATCGCCCCATCTAAGCCGTTCATGCTCTACGGAAGCTAGGAG
>JBBSMH010000105.1:0-7237 GCA_038233275.1 Sphingomonadales bacterium
CACGGAAAGCGTCGGCATCGCCTGCGGCCTGCTGCTTGCCACCCTGCACGAAGCGGGGCTGGCAACGCTGACCCATACGCCGAGCCCGATGGGCTTCCTGCGCGAGATCTGCGGCCGGCCCGCTCACGAAAAGCCGCTGATGATCGTGGTCGCCGGTCACCCCGCGCCAGAGGCCAGCGTGCCGGAGCACGCGCTGCGAAAGAAGAATATCGAGACGATCGCCAGCTGGCTTTAGACCGCCGTAAGCCGCTCCCGCTCGGGGGCCGCCAGCAGATCGTAGGGGTCCACGCCCTCTTCGCGCCAGATGCGGTGGCATTCGCGGTACCAAAGCGGCTCGGGAATGTTAAGTTCGCCGCGGGCCGCTTGCAAATCCTTTGCCAGCAGTTCGCGGATCGACATCCCCACCAGCGCGGGGCACGCCTTCCCGGTGCGATGCGCCTCGCGCGTCGCTTTCCCTACCGGCGCAGTGCTTTTGCGCAGCTTCTTGATGTGCCACGATCCGGCATATCCGAGCAGCAGATGTCCGTGACTGGGCGATTGTCCGTGGGTGAACAGCAGCACGCATTGCTCGCCCAGCGCATCGCGCCCGTATCCGGTCAGAACATGCATCAGATCGTGCGTGTCGCGCAGGCGATGGCCGTACCACTGGACGAGGTCGGGAAATGTCGGACGCCCCGCCTTGTCCGATTCCTCGACCAGCCCGGCAGCGGTCAGCCCTTCGGCTTCCATGAAATCGCAATAGGCCTCTGCGACCGTGCCCTTCCCCAGTGCGCGCAACGCGCGGTGGTCGTCGAGGATCGAGGGCAAGCCCGGTTCCGCAGCGCGAAGTCTTTCACCCTGCTCGCTCAGCATCAGCCTGCGCACACGCGGCATGAAGGTCCTCGACGGAAGCGCCTCGAAGATCTTGAACACCTCGGTGGTGTTTTCCTTGTCCTTCAGAAGTTCGCGAAAGTGGTGCAGCGCCAGTAGTGGGCGGTACTTCGGCTGCGGGCGGTCGGGGTGGCGCAGCGGCGTGCCGTCGCGCGCAGCTTCTGTCCCCGAGAGGGTGGTGGCTTGGTCGTTCATCCGAACCTCTTGCTCACATCGATGTAAGTATAATGTGAACGGTTCGCAAAGGAAAACCTATCCGGCGACCCATTCAGTCTCGGGAATGCCGAGCAGCTTGAGGATCGCGGTAAGCTCGCCCCTCTCCAGCCAACCGTTGGCCGCCGCGCGCGCCCGGGGCTTGGCCCGATAGGCGAAGCCGTAATCGGCAGCCTCGAGCATCGGGATGTCGTTCGCCCCGTCGCCCGTCGCGAGCACCCGCGCGCCTTCCCCCAGCTTGCCTTTCTCTTCCTCCAGCGTCGCCAGCTTCGACACGGCATCGTAGACGGGGCCGGCCAGAGCCCCGGTGAGGCTGCCTTCCGCTACCGCGAGCCTGTTGCCCACCACGCGGTCGAAACCGATCTGCTCGCCCACCGGATCGGCGAAGTGGTGGAAGCCGCCGGTCACGAGTACGGTGCGGCAGCCCTTGTGCTTCAGCGTTTCGACCAGCACCCGCGCACCCGGCTCCGGCCGTATCCGGTCCGCCAGACAGTGCCCGATCGCGCTTTCCTCCAGCCCCTCGAGCTGGCCGACGCGTTCCTTCAGCGCCGCGGGAAAGTCGATCTCACCCTGCATCGCGCGCTCGGTGATCGCGGCGATCTGCGGCTTGAGCCCGGCGTAGTCGGCCAGCTCGTCGATGCATTCCTGGCCGATCATGGTCGAATCCATGTCCGAGACGAACAGCCGCGGGATCTCGATTTCGTGATCGGCGACGAGCATGTCGGGATGGTCGAAATGCTCGGCGAGCATCGCTGACACCCGCTTCGCATCGCCGTGCGGCAAGGATATCTGCAGCACATCGCCGCAGTGATCGAGCATCGCGGCGACAGCGATCGGCATGTCTTCGTCCGCCAGCATTTTCGTGGCGTTCTCCAGCCGAGTTTCAAGCTGGGCGCTGTCTGCTATCAGGCGCGCGATGAGCACCAGTGATCCTCCGGAAATCGCAGGCGGTAATTCGCCGGTTGCGCTCATTGCAGGGCCGACCGCGAGCGGCAAGAGCGATCTGGCGGTGAGGCTGGCCCTGGCACTGAAGGAAGCGGGCCGGAGCGGTGTGGTGATCAACGCCGACAGCGCGCAGGTCTATGCCGATCTGCAAGTGCTTTCGGCGCGCCCCACTGTTGAGGACATGCGGGGCGTCGAGCATCGCCTGTTCGGAACGTGGGACGGCGCGCGAGCCTGTTCGGCAGCGGATTGGGCGGCAGCAGCGAAGCGCGAGATCGCCGCGCTTCACGGCGAAGGCGCAGTGCCGATCCTGTGCGGCGGAACGGGCATGTACATCCGCACGCTGCTGGACGGGATTGCCCCGATTCCGGAGATCGACCCGGATGTGCGGGCCCAGGTCCGGGCGCTCGATACCGCCGAGGCGTATTCCGCTCTCGCGAGTGAAGACCCTGACCGAGCGGCAGTGCTCAACCCCGGCGACAGCCAGCGCATCGCCCGCGCGCTCGAAGTTGTGCGATTCACCAGCAAGCCGCTGGGGGAATGGCAGCAACGCAAGCTTGGCGGGATCGGCGATGTCATCTCCCTTCACCCGCTGATCCTGTTTCCGGAGCGCGACTGGCTCTACGAGCGCTGCGACCGCCGCTTCGCGCAGATGATGGAACGAGGCGCGGTTCAGGAGGTCGAAGCGCTGCTCGCGCGCGACCTCGATCCCGCACTCCCCGCGATGCGCGCCATCGGCGTTCCCGAAATCGCCGCGATGCTGCGAGGCGAACTTTCGCGCGAGGAAGCGATAGCCGCGGGTCAGACCTCGACGCGACAATATGCCAAGCGGCAATACACCTGGTTCCGCCGCCAGCCTCCGGCGGAATGGCCGCGGACCGGACTGGACAATTCTTCTCTCGAGACGAGGTTTGCCTGTATACTCGGCGGCGATCGTTGACACGTTTCGAACCGGGATAGCCGTTCAGGCAGCGACTCCCTGGGTGCGGAATGCCGCATTGCGGATAGCCGGCCTTTCCTACATCGGCGTGATTCCTTACGTGTCCCCGATGATCGAGTTTTCCCGGAGATTCGAGCAACTCTCATGCGACCGGGAAAGGGTCGATTTTTTCTTTTCAGGACAGTGTAACAACCGGTCCATGTCCAACATGGCTGAGCGAGAGTGACGCATATGACCGAAGACATTCTCGAGCCCGATCTGCCGATGATCGATCCGCATCATCACTTGTGGGATTTGCGCCCGCTGTTGCCCGCCTTTCCCGAGCCGCGGCACGGGTTTCTCGAGGCGATTGCGGGGGCGGCCTACTACACCTTCGACGCGCTCTACGCGGACACCCATTCGGGCCACAAGATCGTCGGCACCGTGTTCATGGAGTGCGGCGCCTTCTATGATGCGAGCCGCGACAAGGCGATGAAACCGGTCGGCGAGGTCGAATTCGTCAACGGGGTCGCGGCGCAGGGGGCAAGCGGGCTCTATGGCAATTACCGGCCCTGCGCGGGAATCGTGGGCCATGCCGACCTCACTCTCGGCGATGCGGTCAAACCGGTGGTGGAGGCGCTGATCGCCGCCGGAAACGGCCGCTTCAGGGGCATACGTCACGCCGCCGCGTGGGACGCCGACCCCGAGGTGCTGGGCCCGCCTTTCCATGCGCCGCAAGGACTTTACGGCTCTGACGCTTTCCGCGAGGGGTTTGCTGCCTATGGCGAATACGGCCTCACCTTCGATGCCTGGCTGCTCGAACCGCAATTGTCCGACGTGCTCGATCTCGCGCGCGCCTTCCCCGACCAGACAATCGTGCTCGATCATTGCGGCACACCGCTCAACATCGCCAGCTATCGCGGAAAACTCACCGCCAATTTCGAACGGTGGAAAGACAACATCGCCAATATCGCAGAATGCCCCAACGTTTCGGTCAAGCTGGGCGGGCTCGGCATGGCGTTCTGCGGCATGCCCGAAAAGGGGCCGGATCACGGCTGCGGCTCGCAGGAACTCGCCGAACAATGGGGTCCCTATATCGAGACCTGCATCGAGGCGTTCGGGCCGCAGCGGGCGATGTTCGAGAGCAATTACCCCGTCGACCGCTGGGGCGCGAGCTATCCCGTCCTCTGGAACAGTTTCAAGCGGCTCGCCAGCGGCGCGAGTGCGGAGGAAAAGCACGCGCTGTTCGCGGGCACGGCAGCGCGGACCTACGGGATCGAGCACATCCTTCCGTAACGTCACTCTCGACAGCACTGCAGCACCTCCCATAGGCACATCCAAGGCGCCTCATCCGGAGAACCCCATGCCTGCCCTGCCCAAACCGTTCGACCGCTTGCGCCTGCCGGTGATCGGCTCGCCGCTGTTCATCGTTTCGGGGCCCGAACTGGTAATCGCGCAATGCAAGGCCGGAATCGTCGGCAGCTTCCCGGCCCTGAACGCCCGGCCGCAGTCGCAGCTCGACGAATGGCTCCATCGCATCACCGAGGAACTGGCCGAGCACAATCGCGCACACCCGGAACGGCCGGCCGGCCCCTGGGCCGTGAACCAGATCATCCATCGCTCGAACGACCGGATCGAGGCGGACATGGCGACTTGCGAGAAATGGCAGGTGCCGCTTGTCATCACCTCGCTCGGCGCGCGCGAGGAAGTGTTCCAGGCGGTGCGAAACTGGGGCGGGATCACCATGCATGACGTGATCACCGACCGTTTTGCCAGAAAGGCGATCGAGAAGGGCGCGGACGGGCTCATCCCGGTCGCCGCGGGCGCCGGCGGTCATGCGGGCTCTACCTCTCCCTTCGCGCTGATGCAGGAAATCCGCGAATGGTTTGGCGGGCTGGTCGCGCTCTCGGGCTCGATCGCCACCGGCTGCTCCGTGCTGGCCGCGCAGGCGATGGGCGCGGACTTCGGCTATATCGGCAGCGCCTTCATCGCCACCGCGGAAGCCAATGCGAACGCCAGGTACAAGCAGGGCATTGTCGATGGCAGTGCCGAAGGCATCGTCTACACCAATCTGTTCACGGGCGTTCACGGCAATTATTTGCGCTCGAGCATCGAGAATGCCGGTCTCGACCCCGACGATCTCCCGGTGAGCGATCCCAGCAAGATGAATTTCGGCAGCGGCGGGAACACCAAGGCCAAGGCATGGAAGGACATCTGGGGTTCGGGCCAGGGAGTGGGGGCGGTCAAATCGGTCGGCAGCGTCGAGAAGCTCGTCGCCCGGTTGGAACGCGAGTACCACGCGGGCCGCGCGGAACTGGCGCAGAAGGCCGACTATTCCACCTGGGCGTCGTAGGTCGCCTGCCATAATTGCTCTGCCATGGCGTCTAGCAATGCGAAGTCGTGGCCCGTGCCCAGCCTGCAGTTGCGATGAAGCCGCAAGGGTTTGCGCTCGTCCAGCAACCGCACCACCAATTGGCGTTGTAGCCGCGCGAATTGGCGAAGCGCCACACGGTCGGCGCTCTCGGCACTGCGGCGTCGATGCGCGGACCAGCGCCCCTCTATCCCTCCGAGCCGCTCGATCACCATCTCGTTATAGGTCCGGTGTGGTCCGCGATGCAGCGGGAGCGAAAGCCTCGCTGCGGCCTCGTCCCGCGCAGGCAGCAGCAGACCGTTGCGGCGGAAGTCGTTGAAACCGATCCTTCGCTTGCCAAGCGCAGCGAAAATACGGGCAAGCCCCTGATGGCGCAGCGCCTGACGGGGTATCAGATGATGCCGCTGAAGACCCGGATCGTAGCCTGGCAGACCGCAGTGGTTGACCTGCCGGAACGGCAAATATGAAACGCCGTCTGCCAAGGTGCTCGTCAGCCGCCCCAAGGTTGTTAGCCTCCCTATGCCTTCGAAACCTTCACGGTCCCGCCATCGCCCGACGGCTCCAGCACGATATGAGAGGCATCGCTCGTTTCGATCTGGCTCGGCTCACGGAGGGCCTCGGCTCCGACGAGCAAGTCGATGACCCTTACCGCGAGCCGCATGCCCGCCACGGGATCGGTGCACAGCGAGGGTTCGATTTCGACTTCCTGGCCCGTGAAAAAGTCCAGACCGTCGCTGCGCAAGCCACCTGTGGCAAGCGCGGCAATGCCGGTCAGGCCCAACGCCGGGAACGGCCCCCCCGTCAGCCATTGCTGCGCCGACTTGCGGAAGAACTCCGCACCGATGACGGCGCCCGACGGTCGCCAGAGGAAACCGGCAGTTCGGGGTATTTGCGCTGAGAGCCCGACGCCGATGGCAAGCATGGTTCTGACCACCGGCAGGGCACCAGCAGCAGCTGCCAGGTGAGGCCCGGGGGCGAGACCGACAGCTTCCAGTTCCTCCGCTGGGTTGTGCTGGCGATCGATGTGGTGCCGCGGCTCGGGGATTGTGAGCGAGGGCCCAGGGGCAAGGCCCAAGAGGTCGAAGGTCAGACCATCGGACAGGAGTTCGAGCCAGGACCCCTCCCCTCGCTGGGGATCTTCGCTTGCCGGAGGCCGGTGACTGATGGAGACGCGCTCGATCCCCGCGACCGCTTCTTGAATAAGCGCGCCGTCGGGTCGACCACCCGCGGGAAACAGGAGATAGAGGCAGGCAGCGCTGCCTGGGCCGACCTCCTCGCCCCTCGATCCGCCCGCTCCCCCGATGAGATCGTCCCTTTCCTCGAAACCCCTGTGATTCTTGGCGCGAAAGGGGCTCCGCGTCGAGTCTCTCTCGACCCGAAGCATCCATTCCGGTTCGGAAACTCAGTAGATTCCTAGAGAAACCCCCTCTGCTAATGCCTCTCCGAGTGCACGGCACCGCTCGAGCACCGCGTCCGGTACACTCTTGGGAGCAAGGATGGATTCGGGCTCCTGTGCATCGAAATTGACAATCATCGGATCCGCCACGCGCCTCAGGCGCCATCCGGTGGCGATTCGATCGATCTGCCTTTGCGCTCCCTGCCCGTCGGAGCCGGCGGCTATTATGGTCGTATAGGGCCGCCCTTCGATCCGGCCGAGCACGGGATAGTAGTTGCGATCGAACATCTCTTTCATCTCGCCGCTCATGCTGGCGAGGTTCTCAGGGCAGACGAACAGATAGGCTTTTGCCCCACACAAATGCGGAGGTTGCACATCTTTCGCTCTGAGCAATTCGGCGCGGTCGCCCGCCCCTTCCTGTGCCGCGCACGCCATCGCCTCGCTCGCGCCGGTGCGGCTGTGCCAGACGATCAGGAGAGGTGCGGACATGCGCTGCACCATCGCGCGCCGCTGTCGATTGTCAACG
>JBBSMH010000106.1:0-7172 GCA_038233275.1 Sphingomonadales bacterium
AAAAGCCCTCGGATAACTAAGCACCCCCGCAATCAAATGCCAACGGCGGTTCCTTCAGGAGCCGCCGTTTTTTTATGGAACGCAGCGAATGGACTATACGGCCGACTTCGACGCCCTGATTTTCGATTGCGATGGCACGCTGGTCGACGGGCAGGCGTCGATCTGCGAGGCGATGGAGGCTGCATTCGGCGACGCAGGGCTCCCCCTTCCCCGCCGGCACGAGATCCGCCGCGTCGTGGGACTAAGCCTTCCGCACGGCTTGCGAAGGCTCGCGCCCGAAGCGAACGAGGAGCAGCAGGCAAGCGTGGTCGAGCGCTACAAGCACCACTTCTTCACGGCGCGGAACGAAGGGCGGCTTTCGGAGCCGCTGTTCGCCGGGATGCGCGAGTTGCTGCTGCGGCTGCACGGGGAAGGGTGGCTGCTTGGCGTCGCCACCGGCAAGAGCACGCGCGGGCTCGCCGCCTGTCTTGCCATGCACGGCATTGCCGATGTCTTCGTGACTCTCCAGACCTGTGACGACCATCCCTCCAAGCCCGACCCCGCGATGTTGCGCGCGGCCCTGGACCAGGCGAAAGTGGATGCAGCCGATGCGGTGATGATCGGCGATACGGTTTTCGATATCGACATGGCCCGTTCCGCGGGGATGCGCGCGGTGGGGGTCTCGTGGGGCTATCACGAGATACAGGAATTGCTGGACGCGGGGGCGGCAGGGGTGGCCGATACGGTGGAGGAACTGGAGGCGCTGATCCATGGGTGAGAGCGATCCCGCGGCCCGCCGTTTCTGGACGCTTCAGTTTGTACGTCTGGCAGCCGGGATCTGCGCCGTGACGGGCGCGGCGCTGGTCGGCAGGAGCGCGCAGCCCCACCTGTTGGGCGTGATGTTGTTATTAGGGGGCGCGCTGGGGTTCTTTCTCCTTCCCCGCCTCTTGGCGCGCCGATGGAAGAACCCGAAAGAATGAAGCGCTTTTACGAGCATGCGGAAGCGGTGCGGACCGACCTCGGCTGGCATGTCGCGCTCGACGGGCGCCCCGTGAAAACGCAAGGGGGCCGGCCGCAGATCGTCCCCATTTCGGATCTGGGCGAAATGCTGGCCGGCGAGTGGGAAGGACAAGGCGAGGACATCGATCCTTCGCAATTCTTCGCCCGCGACATGGCTGACTATGCGATCGACATCGTCGACCGCGATCGTGACGCCGCGATCGAGCGCCTGTTGCGCTATGCCGAGACCGACACCCTGTGCTACCGCGCCGATCCCGACGAACCGCTATGGAAACGCCAGCAGGAGGTGTGGGAACCGCTGGTGAGCGCCTTCGAAGCGCGGGAGGGCGTAAGTGTGGAGCGCGTGAGCGGAGTAATCCACCGCCCGCCGAAGGCGGAAACGCGGGAGCGCCTGCGCGAGCGGCTCGAGACTCTCCACCCGTTCAGGCTCGCCGCGCTTGAAACGCTGACGGCGCTTTCCGCCTCGCTTTGCGTCGGCCTCTCGGCGCTCGAAAGCGATGCCGATGGCGATGTTCTATGGAACGCCGCCAACCTCGAGGAGGACTGGCAGGCCCAACTCTGGGGTACGGACGAAGAGGCAGCGGCGCGTCGCGCAAAGCGGAAGCGGGAGTTCTTGGCGGCTTTGGAATTCGCTCGGGCGGCGGTGAGCTGAGGCGGAACATTACCTGCGCCCGGAGGTAGGTTCTGCTGAACAGCAGGAGAATCTTTCGTGGCCATAAAGGCAATCGCCATCAATTGTTCGCTCAAATCCCGGGACGCAGAAGCATCGAGCACCGATGCAATGATCGCGGTGCTTGAAAACGCCTTTGGCGATCACGAAGTCGAAGTCACCGAAACCGTCCGCGTGGTCGATCTGGACATCAAGCCCGGCGTGACGTCCGACGAAGGCAAAGGCGATGAATGGCCTGGGCTGCGCGCAAAAATCCTCGACCACGACATATTGATCTTCGGCGGGCCGATCTGGATGGGCCAGATCGGCTCGGTAGCCAAGCGCGTGCTCGAACGAATGGATGCCTTCCTTTCCGAAACCGACGACAAGGGCAGGATGCCCAGTTACGGCAAGGTTGCGGTCGCCGCGATCGTCGGCAACGAGGATGGCGCGCATTTCTCGTCGGCCCAGCTGTTCCAGAGCCTCAACGACACCGGCTGGACGATTCCCGCGGTCGCGGCCTGCTATTGGGTCGGCGAAGCAATGGGATCGACAGATTTCAAGGAGTTGAAGAAGACGCCCGACAAGGTGAAAGAAACCGCGGGAATGGTTGCCAGCAACGCCGCCCATCTCGCCCGGCTGCTCAAGGAAAAACCCTACCCGGGGTGAGCCGGGCGAGTCCTGTTCAGCCGACCCAGTCCGCGACTTGGTCGGCGACATCGTTCGCCGCCTGGTTGAGAGCCGGGCCGACCGCCTCGACCTGCGGCGCGATACCCGGCACGCGCGCTTCGAAGCGGCGGGTGGTGACTTGCGTTCCCGCGCCCGCGCGCACCGCGTCGAACACCACCACTACCGAGGAAGACGGCACGTCATAGCCGAATTCCCGGATCGTCCCGCTGAGACGGTTGTCCGCCAACACGCCGGGATCGTCGCCGTCGATCACCACGCGGTTGCTGCGCGCGCGGATCGTCTCGGCAATCAGGCGGCGGAACAGGCGGGCCGGCTTTTCGACCCAGACCGCATCCTTGAGATAGGCGACCTCGCTGGCGTTGACCTGCACGGGCACGCGGGTGACGTCGAGCCGCTGCGGCGCCTCGAACTCGACCAGCGCGATCGCGCTGGCATCGGTGCCGCTGGCGCCGGTGCCCGCCGGCGCGGTAACGACAGGCGTGAGCGTCAGCAGACTTTCTGGCGGATCTTCGCCGAAGCTCAGGCAGCCAGCGAGCAGGATGGCGGGCAGGAGAGTGGCAAGACGCGACGCTTTGATCATGGCAATACTCACGGTTCGTAATCCGGCAGCTTGGGCCCGCCCACCAAAGCCCCCGCACCTTCGTTCTCGATTTTCTCGGTGACGCTGCGCAGCGCCTTGCTGGTCGCCCGCAGGTCTTTCAACGTCGCTTCGGCAGCGGGCAGTGTGCTTTCGGTGAGCTGGCGGGTCGCCGGCCGCACTTCCTCGAGCGTCTGCTCGAGCGCCCGAGCGGCGCCGCTGGCCGAATTGAGCGTGTTGCGCAGCTGGGTCGCGATCTGCGCGCCCTCCTGGTTGAGCAGGCGGTCGGTCGAGGCCGTGACCTTTTCGAACTGATCGAGCGCCTCGCTCGCCTCGCGCAGCGTCACCTGCAGCTCGGCCATGGTCCGCTCGACCTGCGGGGTGGCGTTGGCAAGGTCCGCGGTCATGCGATTGGTGTTTTCGAGAATGCCCGATAGCTGTTCCTGATTGCGATCATCGAGCAATTGCGTGAGCCGTTCGGTCAGCGTCGCCAGCCGCTCCAGCAGCAAGGGCGCATTGGCGAGGATTTCCCCGAACCCGCCGGCCTTGGGCGAAATCACCGGCACGCCTTCGGGGCAGGACGTCGTCTCGCAGGTAATCGGCGGCTGGCCGCTGCGCGCTCCGTCAAGCAGGATGGTCGAAACCCCGGTAAATGAGCTCTGCATGGTCGCCATGGTGCCCAGCAGAATGGGCACATCGCTCTTCACCTGGATCCGCACCCGGACGAACTGGGGGTCCTTGTCCCACAGGCGGATTTCACTCACCTGCCCAACGGGGACCCCGGCAAAGGTCACCTGCGAGCCGTTGGCCAGGCCGGTTACCGATTGCTGGAAGAAGATGTCGTATTCGTCCTGCTCGCCCTGACCCAGCCGTGCGATCCACACGATGAAGGCTGCGAGGGCAACCAGCAGGAGGACGGTGACTGCCCCCACCCAGACGTGATTTGCCCTCGTTTCCATGCGTTAGGCCTTATCCTTGCTGCCGCGTGGTTTGTCCAACGCTTTCACCGCGTGGGCGGCCGCCGGCTGATCCATGTGCCGGCGCAATTCGTCGAGCGCCTGGGCGGTGAGTGCTGCACGGCCGCGCGGGCCATTGAAGTATTCCTGGATCCAGGGATGGTCGAGCTCCATCAGATTGGGCACCGTATCCACCGCTATCACTCGTTTGTCCGCGATCACCGCCACCCTGTCGCAAATTTCGTGGAGCGTATCGAGATCGTGGGTTATGAGGAACACGGTGAGGCCGAGCGTGTCTTGCAATTCCTTAGTCAACCGGTCGAACGCGGCCGCCCCGATCGGATCGAGTCCCGCGGTCGGCTCGTCGAGAAACAGCAGCTCCGGATCGAGCGCCAGCGCCCGCGCGAGGCCAGCGCGTTTCTTCATCCCTCCCGATAGTTCGGAAGGGAATTTGTTGACCGCTTCGGACGGCAGGCCGGAGAACTCCACCTTGTAGCGCGCAATCTCTTCACGCAAGCGGTCGGGCATGTCGGGATAGAATTTGCGCAGCGGCACCTCGACATTCTCGCCCACCGTCAGAGTCGAGAACAGCGCGCCGCCCTGGAACAGCACGCCCCAGCGGTTGCGGATGCCATGAACGTCTTCCGGGTCGCCGTCGGTGAGCGAGCGTCCGAAGACCTCGATATGCCCCTCGGTAGGTATCTGGAGCCCGATGATCGAGCGCATCAGCACCGACTTGCCTGCACCGGAGCCGCCGACCACCCCGATAATTTCGCGCCGCCTGACCTTGAGATCGAGATTGTCGTGCACGATCTCCTCGCCGAAGCTGTTGCCCAGCCCTTCGACGACGATCGGATATTCGCCGCGAAACCGCTCGTGCTGGCCGGGGATCGCCTCCTCCACCATCATCCCCACCCCAGATTGGTGAAGAACACCGCGAAGAAGGCATCGAGAACGATCACCGCGAATATGGCCGAGACCACCGCGAGTGTCGTGCGGCGCCCCACCTCTTCGGAATCCCCCTTCACCTGCATGCCGTGATAGCAACCGGCCAGCCCGACGATCAGGCCGAAGACAGGCGCCTTGATCAGCCCTACCCACAGATCATGGGAAGGCACCACATCCTGTAGCCGCGCGAAGAAGGTCCAGAACGGGATGCCGAGCGAAATGTCCGCCACCACCCCGCCGCCGACGATCGCCACGACGGAAGCGTAAAAGCCCAGCAGCACCATCATGAAGGTCGCGGCGAGGATGCGCGGGATAACCAGCGCTTCCATCGGCGAGATGCCGATCGTACGCATCGCATCGATCTCCTCGGTCAGCTTCATCGTGCCGATCTGCGCCGCAAAGGCGGAGCCCGAGCGGCCCGCGACCATGATCGCGGTCATCAGCACGCCCAGTTCGCGCAAGGTAATGCGGCCGACGAGATTGACCGTCAGCGTCTCCGCCCCGAACTGAGACAATTGCACTGCCCCCTGCTGCGCGATGACAATGCCGATGAGGAAGCTCATCAGACCGATGATCGGCAACGCGGCGACGCCAACCAGCTCCATCTGCCGGACCAGCGCCTTGCCCGGGAATCGCGAGGGATGGCGGATGAGCGCGCCGGCGGCGAGCAGCACGGCGCCGAAAAACGAGACCACGTTGCGGATACCCTCTCCCGCGCCATTGACCTTGCGAAACCATTCGTCCTGCACACGCGTCATCGTGGGTCTGCGCTCAGGGCGAATGTCTTGGTCCGAATCGACGTCTCCGATCGCGCCGATCAGGCGGGCCGCGCGTTCGCTCGCGCCGGTAACCTCGGCCCCCAGCCGCTGACTGAGCCGGTGTGCGATCCAGGCGCCGACCGTATCGATCTCGCTGACATCCGCCAGATCGACGGCGGAAAAATCCCCTTCGACCGCGCGCAATTCCTCATCGACCGCGCCGACGGTCGAGACCAAATAGGGGCCGGACAGGGCGAGCACGGCCCCCCCCTCGCCGTCCTTCTCGATCCTGAAATCGGCCACGCGGTCCATCGGTTGCCGCTATGCTTGGAAAAATCCCGCATCACAAGCCCGATGCCCGCCGCTCGCATGTTGCGCTGCGGCAAACCCGCTGGCAATGCGGAGCCCATGAGCAAGGAACTGCCCAAGACATTCGACCCGGCCGAAATCGAGCCACGCTGGTATGCGTATTGGGAGGAGAACGGGTTGTTCCGGCCCGACCGGCCCGATGCCGAGCCGTTTACGCTGGTCAACCCACCCCCCAATGTGACCGGCTCGCTGCATATCGGCCACGCGCTCGACAATACGCTGCAGGATCTGGTGGTGCGCTACGAGCGATTGCGCGGCAAGGATGCGCTGTGGGTGGTCGGCACCGACCATGCGGGCATCGCCACGCAAATGGTGGTCGAGCGCCAGCTGGAGGAGCGGCAGGACAAGCGCACCAACTACCCGCGCGAGGAGTTCGTCGATAAAGTCTGGAAGTGGAAGGAAGAAAGCGGCGGCACGATCACCCGCCAGCTGCGCCGCCTGGGCTGTTCGATGGACTGGAGCCGCGAACAGTTCACCATGGATGAGCATTTCTCGCGCGCCGTTATCAAGACCTTCGTCGATCTCTACACCGACGGGCTGATCTACCGCGACAAGCGCCTGGTCAACTGGGACCCGAAGCTCAAGACCGCGATCAGCGATCTCGAGGTCGAAACGAAAGACGTTAAGGGCAGCTTCTGGACCTTCCGCTACCCGCTGGCGGATGGATCGGGCGACATCCGCGTCTCGACGACGCGCCCTGAAACCATGCTCGCCGATATGGCAGTGGCGGTGCATCCCGATGACCACCGCTATCGAGAACTGGTCGCGCGTGGGGCCACAGTGAAGCTGCCGATCACGGGGCGCGAGATTCCCGTGGTCGCGGACCAACATGCCGATCCCGAACTCGGCAGCGGCGCGGTCAAGATCACCCCGGGGCACGACTTCAACGATTTCGACGTCGGCAAGCGCGCCGGCATCGCTCCCGCCGACATGCTCAACATGTTCGATGCCGAGGCGAAGGTGCGCCAGACGGCCGACGGACTGGTCCCCAAAGACTTGCTCGGCATGGACCGCTTCGCCGCGCGCAAACGTGTCGTAGAATTGCTCAAGGATAGCGGGCACCTCATCCCCTTCCTGGACAAGGACGGCACCGAGCAGGATGCCGAACCGCGCGTGATCCCCACCCCCTTTGGCGACCGGGGTGGGGTCGAGATCGAACCCTGGCTGACCGACCAATGGTACGTCGATGCCGAGAAGCTCGCCCAGGCGCCGATCGAGGCGGTGCG
>JBBSMH010000107.1:0-7147 GCA_038233275.1 Sphingomonadales bacterium
CTATTCTGTTGAAAAAGTCGTCGCGTCCGCTCCCGCTATGAATTTTCGGCAGCAATGATGCAAACGAGCGGGCCTCCGTGAATCATTGCTGCGCGAGACCCCGCCTCGTGATTCACATATTACCCAAGAAAACCACCCTCGGAGTTTTTCAACAGAATACACCCATTGTCGGCCGTTAGCCAATCTTCGTAAAGCGCCTCCTAGCGGACTCTCACTACACCCCCGCGTCGCTCAGCACCGCTGCGCGCAGTTCGGCGATTCCCATGCCCTTTTCCGCGCTGGTAACGTGCAGTTCGGGAAAGGCGGCGACATGTTTCCTCGCCTCGGCCTCGGTCCGCTCGACCGCTTGGGCTAGCTCGCTCGCCTTGATTTTGTCGGCCTTGGTCAGCACGATGCGATAGCTGACGGCGGTCTCGTCGAGCATCGCCATCATCTCGCGGTCGACATCCTTGAGCCCGTGCCGCGCGTCGACGAGCACGAGCGTGCGCGCCAGCACCTGCCGCCCGCGCAGATAGGTCTTCACCAGCGATTTCCACCGCTCGACCACCTTCACCGGCGCCTTGGCGAAACCGTAGCCGGGCATGTCGACCAGCCGGAACAGCGTCGGCTCGCCGATCTCGAAGAAATTAAGCTCCTGCGTGCGCCCGGGCGTTACCGAAGTCCGCGCGATCGCCTTGCGTCCCGTGAGCGCATTGAGCAGCGAGCTCTTGCCGACGTTGGAACGCCCGCAGAAGGCGATTTCGGGCACCGTCGACTCGGGCAGGAACTTCAGCTGGGGGGCCGAGAGGAGGAATTCCACCCGCCCCGAAAACAACCGTTCGGCGCGCCGTTCCTCGTTCACGTCCTGGCCTTGGGCTGCGCGGCTTTGGCCTTTTCCGCCCGTTCCTTGTCCGCGGCGGCCTTGAGCTGCGGATGGCGCGAATAGAGGTATTTTTGCTGCGCCAGAGTGAGGATGTTGCTGGTGTTCCAGTAGATCAGCAATCCCGCGGCGAACGGCGCCATGACGAACATCAGCACCCAAGGCATGATGTTGAATATCTGCTGCTGCATCGGGTCCATCGCGCTGGGATTGAGCTTGAAGGTCAGCCACATCGTCACGCCGAGCAGCACTGCGAGGATGCCGATGCCGAGGAAGCTCGGCGGATCGAAGGGCAGCATGCCGAACAAATTGAGGATTTTCGCCGGGTCGGGCGCCGAAAGGTCCTCGATGTAGAGGAACGGCCGGTGGCGCATCTCGATCGCGAGGTAGAGCACCTTGTAGAGCGCGAAGAAGATCGGGATCTGGAGCAGCAGCGGCAGGCAGCCGGCCAGCGGATTGACCTTCTCCTCCTTGAACAGCTTCTGCATTTCCTGTTGCGCCTTGAGCTTGTCCTCCTTGTGCTTTTCCTGGATCGACTTCATCCGTGGCTGGATCGCCTTCATCGCCGCCATGCTGGCGAATTGCTTCTGCGCGATGGGGAACATCAGCAGGCGAACGATGACAGTCAGCAGGATGATCGCCACGCCGAAGTTGCCTGCCAGTTCGAAGAGCTGGCGTAGCAGCCACAGCAGCGGCTTTTCGAACCACATGAACCAGCCCCAGTCGATCGCACGGCCGAACTTGGCGATGCCGCCGTCTTCATAGGCGTCGAGCAGTGCGCTCTCCTTCGCGCCGACGAACAGCCGCGTGCTGCGCTCCACCGCGCTGCCCGGGGCAAGCGTCACCGGCTGGTAGAGCACGTCGGAACGATAGGCATCGTTGCCGAGCGAGCGGAAGTGCGCCTCTGCGGACGCACCCTGTTCGGGGACCAGCGCGGAAAGCCAGTAAATGTCGGTAAAACCGATCCAGTCGACCTGCCCTTCAGGCGTGACGCGCCCGGCCTCGGCGACATCATCGTAATCGTAACCGTATTCCGCGGCATCGCCGAACACGCCCATCGGACCTGAGTGCGCGATGAAGAAATCGTCGCTCGCAGTGGCGCTGGTGCGGTTGATCAGGGCGAAGGGCTGAACCACCGCGCCGCTCGAACCGGTGTTGGCGATGCGCTGCTCGGCGGTGAGCATATAGTTTTCGTCGATCGACAGACTTATGGTCGCGGTCAGACCCTCGCCCACGCTCCGCGTCAGGGTGACCGGATTGCCGGGTGCGAGCACTTCGCCATCGGCCTGCCACGCCCCCTCGCCGGGACGCGCGCCATTTACCAGGAAGCCGAACTCCGCGAAATGCTGCAGCGGCGTGCCTTGGGGAGAGAACAGGCGTACCGGCTCGTCGCCCTCGGTGGATTCGGCATATCCGGTGAGAACCACATCGTCGATCATCGCATCGGCGAGATTGATCGAGCCCGACAACCGTGGTGCCTCGATCCGCACGCGATCGGCCGAGGCAAGCGCGGTCCGCAAATCGGCGGGTGCATTGGCTCCCGCATCTCCAGCGTCCAACTCGCCGTTCGAGGTCGAGGCGGCCTGCCCGGCAAGCTCGGCTGGCGTATCGGCCGGTCCTTCCGCCGCGCTTTCTGGCGGGGCGGGATAGAGATAGCCCATCGCCGCATCCCATCCCAGCAACAGCAGGAAGGAAAGCAGCACGGCGAGCAGGAGATTGCGCTGATTATTCAAAGTCGATCCCGTAAAGTTCCGCTCGATGTGGGAAGGTGTGTTAAAAGGTCAAGACACCGTGATCAGGGCACTGGATCGTGACCGTGACCCCCCCACGGGTGGCAGCGCATTATACGCTTCACCGCCATCCATCCACCCCTGATTGCGCCGTGTTTTCCCAGCGCCTGGATGGCGTATTCGCTGCACGAGGGCGAGAAGCGGCAGGAGGGCGGGAGGACGCGGCTGGGCCCCCATTGCCAGGCGCGCGCGATCCAGATCAGCGGGCGTTCGATCACCCCCGGTTCCCCCGGCGCGGACGCGAGCGGGGGTCGGACTTGCCTTGTGCCGCACGGGCCAGCGCCTGCTCCAGCTCCGCGCCCAGTGTTGCAAAGTCGCGCTCCACCCCGCCCTCGCGCCCGATGAGAACGTGATCGTGATCGGTCAGTCCGTGGGAGGGCAAGGCCGCGCGCAGCAGCTCGCGGAAGCGTCGCTTCATCCGGTTGCGGACCACTGCATTGCCGATTTTCTTGGTCACGGTGATCCCGTAGCGCTTGCCCTGGCCGCCATTCGGATGCGCGAGCAGGACGAACCCAGGCCGCGCGACGCGCAGGCCGCGATTGGCGGCGAGGAAATCGCGGCGCTTGCGGATGACTGAGACTACGTTCGCCATAGTGCCACATACGCAAAACGGGCCCCCGATGGGAGCCCGCTTGCTATTACGCTACCTCCGCCGCGCCGAACGCAGCGAATCACGTCAGGCGCAGAGCTTCTTCCGGCCCCGCTTGCGGCGGGCGCGAAGCACCTTGCGGCCACCCGGAGTCGCCTTGCGGGCGAAGAAGCCGTGGCGGCGCGCACGCACGAGGTTGGAAGGCTGGAAAGTCCGTTTCATCGAACGCGTCCTTTGTTAGTATCGGTATCGGCGGCGGAAACGAATCGCGCCAACAAAAATGGCCGCCGGTAAGGGCGACCGCCTGTTACGGAGCGCGCGCTTAAGCGAAGCGAGCTCGCCCGTCAAGCGTTGGGCCCGCGAACCGACTCAGGAAACACCTACTTCCAGATAAGCGATCCTAGGCGCCGCGTCGGTCTCGCGAACACCGGCGACCCATGGGCGCATATCGTGCGCCTCGAGCCAGCGGGCGCGATGGTGCGGCACCGAATTGGTCATGTCATAGAAGGCGCGCGCTTGGGAGAGGCTCATGCCCATCTCGCGGTAATAGTCGATATAGCTGCGGTTCTCGCGTGCATCGGCCGCGAAATCGCCTGCCTCGCGGCCCCACGCGTCACGCCAGCTGTGGACCGCGAATTCGGCGCCTTCCTCGATACTGCGATGCACGCCGGCAAGGAACAGCTCGACCGCGCCCGAGCGCACCGAGCCGAATGCGGGGACATGCGTTGCGAGACCCGCACGGCGGATCATCCGGCCAAGGCGCATATTGGCCCGATCGTCCAGCGTGCCAGGGCACTCGACCATATCCAGCCGCGCCACATCGGGATAATCCTGTAGCAGCCGAGCGAACCATTGCGGGCTCCGCGCGTCGGTCTCTCCGACCAGCGCGATGCGGGTTTCATCGATAACCCGGAATGGGCCGTAGTCGGCAATGCCGTGATTATAGTTGACGCGGTGAGGCGCGACGAGACGCCCGGCCGGTGCGCGCCAGGCGGGTTGGCGTTGCTGCGGGGCGCGCCATTTGGGCAGATCGGGCGGCGGAGCCGTGAATATGTGAGCGACACGATGGCTCGCTGGCGCATATTCCGCTGGCGCGATCGGCTTCCCGGCATGCCTCGATTGCACCGTGGGGGAAGCGACGAAAATCACCGGCGCGCTGACGATCGTAAAGGATTGCGCGGCGGCGGGAGCCGCGGCAAGCGCGGCGAAAGCGGCGATCAGTTGTGCAGCGAGTCGAAACATCCCGCCGCTCTGCGGCGCGCATGCTTGCAAGCTGGCGAAGACCTATGCCTAACGCTCCCTTCACCTTTCGCGGGCGTTCATCCCGTTGCGGAGCAAGCCCCTCTCGACACGAAAGAATTCGCCCGCCACAAGGGCTGCGGGCGGGGCTCGAGTTTCAAGGAAGGAAGCCGGTTTGGTCGCACTGGTTCGCACGGTCGCCTACCTCGGTCTCGAGGCACGCGGGGTTGAGGTGCAGTGTTCGATCGCACCGGGCCTGCCAAAATTCAACATCGTCGGGCTCGCCGACAAGGCGGTGGGAGAAAGCAAGGAGCGGGTGCGCGCCGCGCTCTCCAGCATGGGACTGGCGCTGCCGCCCAAACGGATCACCATCAACCTTTCGCCTGCCGATCTGCCCAAGGAAGGTTCGCATTACGATCTGCCCGTTGCTCTCGCGCTCCTCGCCGCGATGGGTGTGACCGATGCCGAACAGTTGAACGACTGGATCGCGGTTGGCGAACTCGCACTTGACGCGCGGATCGTGCCCTCGCCCGGCGTGCTGCTTGCCGCCCTGCATGCGAGCGAGGAGGAGAGCGGGCTGATCTGCCCGAAGGACCAGGGTCCGGAGGCGCGCTGGGCGAGCGAGGTGCCGATCTGCGCCGCGCCCGACCTCACCAGCCTGCTCAACCATCTCAAGGGCACGCAACGTCTGCCCGATCCCCAGCCTGGAGAAGTCGACGAGAGTGTGTCCGTGCCCGGCCTCAAGCAGGTCAAGGGACAGGAAACCGCCAAGCGCGCGCTCGAAATCGCTGCTGCGGGCGGGCATAATCTACTGATGGTCGGCCCGCCGGGTGCAGGCAAGTCCTTGCTCGCCTCATGTCTGCCGGGAATCCTGCCGCAGCTTTCCCCGTCCGAGGCGCTGGAAGTGAGCATGGTGCAATCGGTCGCGGGCACGCTCGAGGGCGGACGGATCAGCCGCACTCGCCCGTTTCGCGCGCCGCATCATTCGGCGAGCATGGCCGCGCTTACCGGCGGCGGCTTGCGGGTGAAGCCGGGCGAGGTGTCGCTGGCGCATTTGGGCGTGCTGTTTCTCGATGAACTTCCCGAATTCCAGCGCGCGGTGCTCGATTCGCTGCGCCAGCCGCTCGAGGCCGGCAAGATCGACGTCGCGCGCGCTAACGCGCATGTAACCTTCCCTGCCAATGTCCAGCTCGTCGCGGCGATGAACCCGTGCCGCTGCGGGCATCTGGGGGATCCGGCGCTCGCCTGCAGCCGCGCACCGCGCTGCGCCGCCGATTACCAGAGCAAGGTGTCCGGCCCGCTGTTCGACCGCATCGACTTGCACGTCGATGTCGATCCGGTCAGCGCGAGCGACCTCGCCCTGCCCCCCGCAGCCGAAGGGACGGAGGAGGTCGCAGCGCGTGTACTGGCAGCTCGCAAGCGACAGACCGCGCGGGCTCCGGAGAGCGGCGCCAGGACCAATTCCGAGCTCGACGGTGATGCGCTGGAGAAATTCGCCACTCCCGACGAAGCGGGCCGCAAGCTGCTCATGCAGGCAGCGGAGGCGATGCGCCTGTCGGCGCGGAGTTATACGCGGATGCTAAGGGTCGCCCGGACGATCGCCGATCTCGCCCAAGCCGAGCAGGTTGGACGCATTCACGTGGCGGAGGCACTGAGTTACAGGAGGCAGCCGCCGCGATCTTAGCGGGTCAGTGCCGGGAACTTCCCCTCTCTATTCATCCCCGACCGGCATGGCCTCGACATCGGGCACGCCTTCGAACTTCTTGAGGAACTCCTCGATCGGCACGGCCTGGCTGCGATCCACCATCGGGTTGCGGGTCTGGGTGTCGATTGCCTTGATTTCCTCGGGCGTCATGCGGACGTGGATGTAGGGCACCCAGACATCGCCATAGGGCGCCTTCTGGTACCACACGTCGAGCACGTCGTAGCTCGCCCAGCGATCGTCGGGCTCCTGAAGGCGGATGCCTTCGCCGATGCGCGGCACGGTCACGACATTCAGCTTCACGACCGTCTGATGGGTCTCGTTCTGGATTTCGACTTCGATCACGAGCGCGTGCCCAATTCCAATTTGCTGTGTCTGACGTGATCCTTGTGGCAGCAATACGTTGAGATGGTTTTAACGATGACGTCAAACCACCACGGGCCGCCGAAATTCGACGTATTGAACCGTTTTTCAACGGCTTGAGGGCGTATGGTGCATGTGCCTGCAGGCGGGCAGACCCGGGGGGCCGTGGATCGTTCCGGGTTTGCTGAAGCGAACTGCTAGGCAGCGGCCTGGCTGCTGGTCCGGGACGCGAGATCGGCCCGCGCACCGCGTTCCAGAGTTTCGCCGGCCGTCGCCCGGTTCCCGTCCTCGCGCGTGCCGACATTGTCGCGGTCGACCAGGCGAAGGTCCTGCGGGCCGAGGATCCGCCCGTCGTGGCTGAGGATCGAGGTCGGACCGATCGGCAGCCGGTCTCGCTCGTCGACCAACACCGGATTTTCCACCACTTCGGCGCCGTATTTCTGCCCCCACTGGCGCAAGGCGATCATCGCGGGCAGTAGGTCGAAACCCTTGTCGGTCAGGCGGTATTCGATCTTGCGCCGGTCCTCGGCCATCGGTTTGCGGGCCAGAATGCCGTGCTCGACGAGCTTGGCGAGACGGTTGGAGAGAATGTTACGCGCGATCCC
>JBBSMH010000108.1:0-7111 GCA_038233275.1 Sphingomonadales bacterium
AGCGACAATACCGCCACCGATATATTGATCGATATTCTCGGGCGCGAGGCGGTCGAACAGGAAATGCGCCGAACCGGCCATTCCGATCCGGCGCGGAACATTCCATTCCTGAAGACCCGCGAGTTCTTCGTTCTCAAGGCCGGCGAAACCGGCGAACGGTTCGCCCAGGCGGACGAAGCTGGCCGGGCGCAGATTCTGGCCGAACTCGACCTCGAAAAGGTCGAGGAACAAGCAGTGGTCAGCGCCTTCAACTCGGGACAGCCCCGGCTGATCGACAACGTTGAATGGTTCGCCAGCATGAGCGATCTGCGGAGTCTGGCGAACGCGCTCGCCAAACCGCAAGACAATACCGCGCGCGGCATCATGGCAGTTAGCCCCTCGCTCGGTAAAGGATGGGAGGAAACCTGGGATTACGCCGGTTACAAGGGCGGCTCCGAACCCGGTGTGCTCAATCTCACCTGGCTCCTGCGCGACCGGGCAGGCGACTGGCACCTGCTGGCGCTGAGCTGGAACGATGCGCAAGCACCGCTGGAGAATACGGCTCTGGAACTGATCGCCCAGCGGATGCTGGCACTCCCCAGATAGCTATTGCCCGCATCAGGGCTTCCGCTTACCGCCCGCGTCAAGTTGCAAGAGGAAACCCATGGCCGACCAGACGCGCTTCGAAGGCACCAGCTCCTATATCGCCACTGAGGACCTGAAGGTCGCGGTCAACGCCGCGGTCACGCTGCGGCGGCCGCTGCTCGTCAAGGGCGAGCCGGGGACGGGCAAGACGGTGCTGGCGCAGGAAATCGCCAAGGCCATCGACGCGCCGCTAATCGAATGGAACGTGAAATCCACCACCAAGGCACAGCAGGGCCTGTATGAGTACGATGCGGTCGCGCGGCTGCGCGACGGGCAGCTGGGAGACGAGCGCGTCCACGACATTTCGAATTACATCAGGAAGGGCAAGCTGTGGGAAGCATTCACCTCGGATGAGTTGCCGGTGCTCCTGATCGACGAGATCGACAAGGCCGACATCGAGTTTCCCAACGACCTGCTGCAGGAACTCGACCGAATGAGTTTCGACGTTTACGAGACGCACGAACGGATCGAGGCGAAGGAGCGCCCAATCGTCGTCATCACCTCGAACAACGAGAAGGAACTTCCCGACGCCTTCCTGCGCCGGTGCTTCTTCCACTACATCAAATTCCCCGACCGCGACACGATGCGCGAGATCATCGAGGTGCACTTTCCGGACGTCCAGAAGAACCTGGTGACCAAGGCGATGGAGATCTTTTACGAACTTCGCGAAGTTCCGGGCCTGAAGAAGAAGCCGAGCACCAGCGAACTGCTCGATTGGCTCAAGCTGTTGCTCAACGAGGACATGCCGCTGGAGGTGCTGCAGGACACCAATCCCAACAGCGCCATCCCCCCGCTCCACGGCGCGCTGCTCAAGAACGAACAGGACGTGATGATGTTCGAGCGGCTGGCGTTCATGGCCCGCCGGCATTCCTGATTCGCTACTGCGGCAGGCGATTTCCCGCGGACCTGCGCCGGTCCTCGGCAGCTCGATCAGTCGAAGAAATACGCCAGTTCGAAATCGCCCCAGCGCCGTCCCCTAATGTAGATCGGCACATAGACGTTGCGGACCACGCGATAGGTCTGGCCGTCGTTTTCCTGGCGATAGACCGCCATCATGTAAGGCGCTTCGCTTCTTTTCGCCTTCTGGTCGATCGGATCGAGGATGATGCGGCCATTGCGGCAGTATTGCGTGTCATGAACGACATCGCCCGTCGGTGCCTGCGAATGCCGGGTCAGGTGGGTTGGCAGATAGCCGTTGATGTCGGTGCAGGCGGCCGCCTGGACGCGGTCGTCGTTTTCGGCTTCATCGTCCAGCAACGGCCGCCAGTGCTCATGCGCCCAATCCATGAGCCTTGTATGATAACGCGGGGGATTTGAACCCGAGATCGGCTGGTAATTGTCGTCGAAAAGCTGGTCCAGCTTCAGCGACCCGGCATCGAGCGCCTCCTCTGCCAGTTTGGCCGCCAATTGCGCCTTTGCCTGCGCCTTTTCCACCATCGCGCTGTCCTGCGGCGACAGCCCGGCCTGGACGATGCGATCGAACATTTCGCTGGCGGTCATCTCCAGGTCTTCGATGCGGTGATGCGCCTTTTCCAGCCGCGATTCGTTCTCTGCTGCGGCCGTGTTGAAACTCTCGATGACCGATTGCACGCGGTCCACGTGTTCGGTCATCATGCCGGTCGCGCGCGTGATCTGCTCGTTCTGCTGATCGACTTCCTCGACCAGCTGACCCACGCCCGTCATCGTCGCTTCAATGCTGGCAACCGAGGACTTGGCCTCGTTCGAAGCCCTCGCGCCGGCTTCGATCCGCTCGATCACCGTGGTCGCCTCGCTTCCCAGCGTCTCTATAACGTCGGCGATCTCGTCGGTTGCCTTGCGCGTTTCGCCCGCAAGCCCCTTCACCTCATTGGCGACCACCGCGAAGGTGCGGCCCGCCTCGCCCGCGCGCATCGCCTCGATCGTGGCGTTCAGCGCGAGGATGTTGGTGGTCTCGGCAATCTGCTCGATAGCTTTCGAGCAGCGCTTCACCTGGTCCATCGCCGCGGCGAAACCTGTGACATGGGTGGCAAGCGTTTCGACGAGTTCGAGCAGGCCGGTAATCTGCGACAGCGAAGACTGGATCTGCGCCGTCCCCTGCCCCAGCCGCTCGATCGCGCGCGCTGAGAGGATGCGCGCCTCGTCGCTGGCTTCGGAGACTTTCCGCTGATCCTGCTCGAGCGCCTGCACGGTCCCCTGCAGTTCGATATGCTCGGCACGCAGAATGCCCGAACTGTCGATCACCGCCTGAACGATGCCGGCCACGTCGGAACACCCGACGGTCACCTTGCCGCATGCTTCGGGAATTTGGTCGAGGGCCGATGCGCCCCGTGCGTCGATTGCAGTCAAATCCATGTGCGTCGCAGCCCCATTGGTAACGTCTCAGTCTGCACTAGGGCGCAATGGTTAGCGGTAAGTTAAGAGTGGGCGCCCCCCCCCGATTTGTGGGCTGGCGCGTGCTTCGGCGTGCGGATAAGGTCGAGGGATGTTCTTCAATTTCGTCGACGAACTGCGCGATGCGGGCATTCCCGCCAGTTTCAAGGAGCATCTCACGCTGCTCGAAGCGCTGGACCGGAATGTCATCGAGCAGACGCCCGAGGCGTTCTACTACCTGTCCCGCGCCACTTTCGTGAAGGACGAGGGGTTGCTGGACCGCTTCGACCAGGTGTTCCAGAAGGTCTTCAGGGGCATCCTGAGCGATTACGGCCAGAACCCGGTCGATATTCCCGAAGATTGGCTCAAAGCAGTCGCCGAGAAATTCCTCACTCCCGAGGAAATGAAACAGATCAAGTCGCTGGGCGACTGGGACGATATCATGGAGACGCTCAAGAAGCGGCTCGAGGAGCAGTACGATCGCCACCAGGGCGGCAGCAAATGGATCGGTACCGGCGGCACATCGCCCTTCGGCAATTCGGGATATAACCCCGAGGGCGTCCGCATCGGCGGCGAGAGCAGGCACAAACGCGCGCTGAAGGTGTGGGACAAGCGCGAATTCAGGAACCTCGACAACACGAGGGAGCTCGGCACGCGCAACATCAAGATGGCGTTGCGCCGGCTGCGCCGCTTCGCCCGCGAAGGCGCGGCGGACGAGCTCGATCTGGATGCGACCATCGATGGCACGGCCAAGCAGGGCTGGCTCGATATCCACATGCGGCCCGAGCGGCACAATGCGGTCAAACTGCTGCTCTTCCTCGATGTCGGCGGGTCGATGGACCCGTTCATCAAACTGGTCGAGGAATTGTTCAGCGCCGCGACCGCAGAATTCAAGAACCTCGAGTTCTTCTACTTTCACAACTGCCTTTACGAGGGCGTGTGGAAAGACAACCGCCGCCGTTGGCAGGAGCGGACCAAGACCTGGGACGTGCTTCACAAATACGGGCACGACTACAAGGTAATCTTCGTCGGCGATGCGGCGATGAGTCCCTATGAGATTACCCACCCCGGCGGCAGCGTGGAGCATATGAACGAGGAAGCGGGCGGGGTCTGGATGCAGCGCGTCGTGAACACCTATCCTGCCACCGTCTGGCTCAATCCGGTACCCAAGAAACAATGGGGCTATTCCCAGAGCACCAAGGTGATAAAGCACATGGTCAACGACCGGATGTATCCGCTGACGCTCGACGGGCTCGATGAAGCCATGCGCGAGTTGAGCCGGAAACAGGGATAGGGTAAGAAGGCAGGCCAAGGAGAGAGCCGGATGAAAGCCTTCCTCGCCCTTGCCGCCTCCGCGCCGGTATTGCTGGCCACTGGCCAGACAAGCACCGATGTCGCGGCACTCGAGCCCCCTGCCCCACCCCAGGCTCTCGGTATGCCGGGTTACGCTGAACCCGCTCGCGAATGGCGCGATCTCGAGGAAGCAGCACCCGACCGGGGAACCGCACGCGGAGATGAATGCCGCGACCGAATCCGGCAGGCACGCGAAGAACTTGGCCAGCCGGAACTGCAGCGCGAGCCGGCCGATGCGGACAAGCCGCTGCTGATCTGGGCGGTTGACCGCCGCCTCGACGGCTGCGGCGTGATGGTCATGAAGGGCGATGCGGCGGATATTCGCCCCGTACCCGATCCACCCGAGGGACCCCTGCTAAAGCCCGCTCAGTAGAGCAGTAGATCTTCGATCTGCGCGTTCCACGCGGCTTCGTCCGGTGTGGCGAGCGTATCGAGATCGCCTGGCACGGCATCCGGATCGTCGACCCATTCGCGCAAGCTTGGCCCACCGTTGATCACATCGATCGCGAGACGCTCGAGTTCATATTCGTAGGGGAAATCGCGCCAGGTCTGATAATCGGGATACAGACGTCGTATCGCCTTGAACGCGAGTGCCTGCAAGCGCCAGGGGCGGAAGGCTTCGTGGGCGTAGAAGGGTCCTTCCGCGTGAATCATCAGACCGTTACAAAGCGAAGCTGCGTGCTTGTGAAACGTCGGCTCGAACCAGCATTCGCGCAATTTGCACCCCGAGAGCCACTCCGGAGCCAACCGGCGCATCTTCGCCAGCACAGCCTTGGCGTCAATATCGGGCGCGCCGAACAGGACTTCGAGCGGGCGAGTCGTGCCCCTGCCCTCGCTCAGCGTCGTGCCTTCGAGCATCACCGTCCCGGCATAGGCGCGCGCCATGTTGATATTGGCCGCATTGGGAGAGGGGTTGATCCAGACGCGATCCGCCGGCCAGCCATGGCCCGCACCATCGGGCTGCCACCCCTCCATCTCGATCACGCGATAGTCGACATCGAGATCGAAATGCCGGATGAACCAGCGCCCCATTTCGCCCATCGTCAAGCCGTGCCGCATCGGCATCGGCGCGGCGCCGACGAAGCTTTCCTGCCCCGGCTGTAGCAATGTCCCTTCCACCGGGCGGCCCGCCGGATTGGGCCGGTCGAGCACCCACACGCTCTTGCCGTGTTTCGCCGCTTCCTCGAGCAAATACAGCAGCGTGGTCACGAAGGTGTAGATGCGGCAGCCGAGATCCTGCAGATCGAAGAGAAAAACGTCCGCGCTCGACATCATCTGGCCGGTGGGCCGGCGGACTTCGCCATAGAGGCTGAAGACGGGAATGCCATATTGCGGATCGGTCTCGTCCGCGGTCTCGACCATATTGTCCTGCTTGTCGCCCTTGAGCCCATGCTGCGGGCCGAAGGCGGAGCTGACGTTAAGGCCGGCGCCGATGAGCGCGTCGAGCGAGTGGGTCAAATCGCCGGTGACACTCGCCGGATGCGCGATCAGGGCGACCCGCTTGCCCTCCAGGGGCCGGCGCAATTGGGGGTCGGCGAGCAGCCGCTCAATTCCGAATTTCATGGGCGAGGCCCCACCTTCATCTTGCGGCAGGTCGAGCTGTGGAACTCCGGCTTCCCTTCGGCAAAGGCAAGCGCCCAATATTGCACCGTACCGTCGGTGTTCTCGATCACCGCATTGAGCGCCACATCGGCCGGGGCGGGCAGATCCGCGACGATATCGACGGCGAGCAGCAGGTGGTCGTGCGAATGGGCGCAAGCCAGTGCGATCGCTTCGACTGTCGCATCGCGGCCATTCTTTCGGAAGGCGTCGAAATCATAGGCCGCCCAGCGCGTGGATGGCGAGAGATTGAATTCGCGATATGCGGTGCCGCCCGTCGGCTGCCAGAAAACCTCGAAGCAAGTCGTCTTCCAAAGCTGATCGGTCCGTTCGGATTGGGCGATGGATGGAATGCGGACGCTTGCAAGATCGCCGTCCAAGCGAAATTCGGCGCGGCATCCGCCCGCTGTCGGCGAGAGCGAGGCGAGGATGCACGTGACGGGCCCGGGGGCGCAGCCGGGGTGCAGGCGGAGCGTTTCCATCCACGCGCTATCGCGCACTCGAAATCGCGCTGCAAGCTACTTGGGGCCCCATAGTTTCGCTGCTAGAGGCCACGCGTCATGAGCCAGTACAATTCCGACCTGCTGCGCCTGCTTGAAGAGCGGGGCCATCTGTATCAGTTGACCGACGCCGGGGCGCTCGACGCTCTGGCCGCGAAAGATGTGGTGACGGGATATGTCGGCTTCGATCCCACCGCGCCCAGCCTGCATGTCGGCAACCTGGCGTCGATCATCTTGCTCAAGCGGTTGCAACAGGCAGGCCATCGGCCGATCGTCATCATGGGCGGCGGAACCGCGAAGATCGGCGATCCTTCCGGCAAGGACGATTTACGCAGGGTGTTGAGCGACGAGCAACTTCAGGCCAATATCGCCTCTATCCGCGACAGCTTCGCCCGCATCCTGCGCTTCGACGACAGTGAAACGGGCGCGCTGCTGATCAACAACGACGAGTGGCTGAGCGAGCTTGGCTATATCGAGCTGCTTCGCGATGTGGGGCGGCACTTCACCGTCAACCGGATGCTGACCTTCGATTCGGTCAGGCTGCGGCTCGATCGCGAGCAGCCGCTGACCTTTCTCGAATTCAATTACATGATCCTGCAGGCCTACGACTTCCACAAGCTGGCGCGCGATTACGATTGCCGGTTGCAGCTCGGCGGCAGCGATCAATGGGGCAATATCGTCAATGG
>JBBSMH010000109.1:0-7081 GCA_038233275.1 Sphingomonadales bacterium
CCAGTTGATCGGCTCGTCGTCCTTCTTGGGATCCTTGTGAGCGCGCTCGCTCGCGCCCTGCGTTTCGGAAGTCATGCGGTGTCTTGTTTCGGAAAGGCCTCGATAATCACGAAGGCCTGCGCCCATGGATGATCGTCGGTGAGGGTCAGGTGAATGCGCGCCTCATGGCCGGGCGGGAGAATTTGCGCAAGCGCCTTCGCCGCGCCGCCCACCAGCTTCAGCGTCGGCGCCCCTGATGGCGCGTTGACCACGCCTATGTCCTTCATGAATACACCGCGCTTGAAGCCGGTGCCGACCGCCTTGGAGAAAGCTTCTTTCGCGGCGAAACGCTTGGCGTAGGTGCCGGCAGCCGTGAAGGGGCGGCGGCGCGCCTTTGCGCGCTCCACATCGGTGAACACGCGATTCTCGAAACGCTCTCCGAACCGGTCGAGAGAGTTCTCGATTCGCTCAATGTTGCATAGATCGGAACCGATCCCGACGATCACTGCGCCCACCTCACCGCGCCTCATCCATCAACTCGCGCATTTGGCGCACTGCCTGCTCGAGGCCGACAAACACCGCCTCACCGACAAGGTAATGGCCGATGTTGAGTTCGGCCAGCTGCGGAATGGCGGCCACGGCAGCGACGTTTTCGTAGGTCAGTCCGTGGCCGGCATGCGGCTCGATCCCGTTCTTCGCCGCCAGCGCGGCCATGACGGCAATGCGCTTCAGCTCGCGCGCGATCTTCTCGCGGTCGCCCTCGAGCTGGGCGTGGGCGTATTCGCCGGTGTGAAATTCGACGACGGGCACCTTGAGCCGCATTGCCGCTTCAAGCTGGCGTTCCTCCGCTTCGATGAACAGGCTGACGCGGATGCCGTGATCGTGAAGCTTGTACACGATCGGCGCCAGCGTGTTGTGAAGGCCGGCGGCGTCGAGCCCGCCCTCGGTGGTGCGCTCCTCGCGCTTCTCGGGCACGATGCAGGCGGCGTGTGGCCTGTGCCGCAGCGCGATCGCCAGCATTTCCTCGGTCGCCGCCATCTCCAGGTTGAGCGGCAGGTCGGTCGCCTCCTGGATGCGTTCGAGATCGTGGTCGCGGATGTGGCGGCGGTCCTCGCGCAGATGCGCGGTGATCCCGTCCCCGCCCACGCTGGCGACGATTTGCGCAGCGCGCACCGGGTCGGGATGGTCGCCCCCCCGCGCGTTCCTTATCGTCGCGACATGGTCGATATTGACCCCCAGACGAAGACGCCCACTCAAGGCTATTTCCGGCTTCCCGGTTTCGTCACCGGCATTGCCGCCAGTTCCTCGGGCAGTTCTTCTTCGGCATAGCTGGGGAATGACAGGCCGATCAGCGGGAAGAACGGAACGCCCAGGTCCGCTTCGCCATTCGAACGGTCGACCAGCGCCGCTTCGGCGATAACCTGGCCCCCTTCCTCGGCCACCGCGGCGATGGCCTCGCGGCTGGAAAGACCGGTGGTGACGACATCCTCGACCATCAGCACCTTCGCGCCCGAATCGAGGCGGAAGCCGCGGCGCAGGTGGAACTGGCTTTCGGGCCGTTCGAGAAACAGCGCGTCCTTGTCGAGCGCGCGGCCCATCTCGTGGCCGATGATGATCCCGCCCATCGCCGGGCTCACCACCACCTCCACGGCTGCGCGAATATCGCGCGGGATCTTCTGCGCCAGTGCGAAAGCAAGGCGACCCGCGCGCGGGGGGTTCATCAACACCCGGGCGCATTGCAGGTAATGCGCGCTGTGGCGTCCGCTGCTGAGCTTGAAGTGCCCTTCGAGCAAGGCTTCGCTGGCGCGGAATTCGGCAAGAATTTCTTCGTCGGTCATCGGTTGGCTGCACAAAGCCGTTCGCGGGTCAATGTTCAAGGGCAATTCTTGCCTGTTGTCCGCAGGGCAAATCGCGTTGCGTATTTTTCTGCGCCTGGGCGCTTGAGGCAGGGGCAATCCCTGCCTATAGGGCAGCGCAATCCGGCCCGGTGGGCGGCGTATAGCCGCGTCCGGCCGAAAGGTGGAATGGCGGCAGCGATCGCCGGTACAGCAAAGCGGAACAGCATGTCCTTGACCATCCTCGCCGATGCCCGCCCAGCCATCTGGATAAGCTGGGTTTTTCGTCTTTTTGCGATTGCCTCCGTCGCGCTCGCGGCTCCGGTTTTCGCCCAGCAGAGCACACTCGCGCCGGGCGATCTCGTCTCTCCCGCTCCCGCCGTCACCCCGCCCGCCGTCCTCGAAAACGTGCCCGACGACCAGGCTGCCGAGGTTGCCGATCCCGATGCGGTGGTCGATAGCGCCGCGAATTACACGCCGATGGGCCCCGAGATGATCAAGGGTCAGCCCGAGGCGGGCGCAATCGATCTCCAGCCGCAATACTCCGATATCGGCAACCAGGCGTTCGGCTTCCATGTCTGGCTGGTCTGGATCATGGCGATCATCAGCATCTTCGTTCTGGCGCTGCTGGTGTGGGTGATCCTGCGGTACAATCGCAGGGCGAATCCGAAGCCCTCCAAGACCACGCACAATACCACGATCGAGGTCGTGTGGACCGTGGTTCCGGCGCTGATCCTGGTGGCGATCGCTATCCCTTCGATCTCGCTGCTTGCCGCGCAATACAAGACAGCGCCCAAGGATGCGATCACCATCAAGGCGACCGGATACCAGTGGTATTGGGGCTACAGCTTCCCCGACAACGGCGATTTCGAGATCATTTCCAACATGATGCCCGAAGAGGAAGCCCGCCAGAAGGGCTTCCCTGCTCAGCTCGCAGTCGACAACCGGCTGGTGGTTCCGGTCGGCGTGCCGATCCGCATGCAGGTGACTGCGGCGGACGTGATCCATTCCTTCGCCGTACCCAGCCTGTGGTTCAAGATCGACGCCGTCCCGGGCCGCCTCAACGAGCGCATCTTCCAGGTCAACGAGCCGGGCATCTATTACGGCCAGTGCTCCGAACTGTGCGGTGCGCGCCACGGCTATATGCCGATCGCGGTTGAGGCGCTGCCGATGGAGCAGTGGCGCGCATGGGTCAGGGCCCAGGGCGGCACCTTTCCCGAGGAAGTAGCAGCCGAACAGGCTGAAGAGACGCCCGAGGCCGCGCCGCTGCAGGATCCCGAGAGCTCGGAACCCTCCGCTCCGGGAGCGGGTGCACCGCCGACCTCGGAAACCTGACCGGAAGTTTTTGACCAGACGATATTCGCGAAGCGAGAGACACACTCAACATGGCTACCACTGCTGACAGCTTCCAGGCACATGCCGAGGACCGCGCGCACGATCACCACGATCACAAGCCGGGGTTCTTCGCGCGCTGGTTCATGTCCACCAATCACAAGGACATCGGCACGCTCTACCTAATCTTCGCGATCATGGCGGGCATTATCGGCGGTGCGATCTCGGGCATCATGCGCTTCGAATTGGCGGAGCCGGGCATCCAGTATCTGGGCTGGTGGGTCGAGTTCATGGGCGGCGAGGCCAATTTCGATCAGAACCTTCACATGTGGAACGTGCTGATCACCGCGCACGGGCTGATCATGGTGTTCTTCATGGTCATGCCGGCGATGATCGGCGGCTTCGGGAACTGGTTCGTGCCGCTGATGATCGGCGCGCCGGACATGGCCTTTCCGCGGATGAACAATATCAGCTTCTGGCTGACCGTGGCGGGTTTCTGCAGCTTGATGTTCTCGATGTTCGTCCCCGGCGGCACGGGCAATGGCGCGGGCGTAGGCTGGACCGTGTATGCCCCGCTGTCGACCAGCGGCTCTACCGGGCCGGCGGTCGATTTCGCGATCTTCTCGCTTCACCTCGCGGGCGCCGGCTCGATCCTGGGCGCGACCAATTTCATCACCACCATCTTCAACATGCGCGCGCCGGGCATGACACTGCACAAGATGCCGCTGTTCGTATGGTCGATCTTGGTCACTGCCTTCCTGCTGCTGCTGGCCCTGCCGGTGCTCGCCGCGGCGATCACCATGCTGATCACCGACCGCAACTTCGCAACGACTTTCTTCGATCCGGCGGGCGGCGGCGATCCCGTCCTCTACCAGCATCTGTTCTGGTTTTTCGGGCACCCCGAGGTTTACATCATGATCCTGCCGGGCTTCGGCATGGTCAGTCAGATCGTCGCCACCTTCAGTCGCAAGCCGATCTTCGGCTATCTCGGCATGGCCTACGCCATGGTCGCGATCGGCGTGGTCGGCTTCGTCGTCTGGGCGCACCACATGTACACCGTGGGCATGGACGTGAACACGAAGATGTATTTCACCGCCGCGACCATGGTCATCGCAGTGCCCACGGGCGTGAAGATCTTCAGCTGGATCGCCACCATGTGGGGCGGATCGGTGGAATTCAAAAGTCCGATGGTCTGGGCGCTTGGCTTCATCTTCCTGTTCACGGTGGGCGGCGTGACCGGCGTCTATCTTGCCAACGGCGGGATCGACGACGTGGTCCACGACACCTATTTCGTGGTCGCGCACTTCCACTACGTGCTCTCGATGGGCGCGGTGTTCTCGCTGTTTGCCGGCTTCTATTACTGGTTCCCGAAAATGAGCGGGCGGATGCATTCCGAACTCCTCGCACACCTCCACTTCTGGGGCTTCTTCATCGGCGTGAACGTGATTTTCTTCCCGCAGCATTTCCTGGGCCTCAACGGCATGCCGCGCCGCATCCCGGACTATCCGGAAGCCTTCGAATACTGGAATCAGGTCTCCTCGATCGGCTACCAGATCATGGCTGTCTCGATGCTGCTGTTCTTCGCCAACATCATCTATGCCTTCGTGGCGGGCAAGAGGGCCGCACCGAACTATTGGGGCGAAGGCGCGACGACGCTCGAGTGGAGCCTGTCGAGCCCGCCGCCGTTCCACCAGTTCGAGACGCTGCCCGTGATCGATGAACACCACGATTACCACGATCACCTGCCGAGGGACGACGCGCCGGCGCGCGCCTGATCTCCCGGCGAAATCGAACGTTCAGGCGACCGCTCCGAGCGGGCCGGTCGTTTGCTTTGCGGGGGAACGGATCATGCCTGACATGCAGATGATCGATACGGGCGAAGTGTCGCTACGCTGCGCCGTGGAAGGTGACAGCGGTCCGCTGGTGATCTTCGTCCACGGCTTTCCCGAAAGCTGGTATTCCTGGCGGCACCAGCTTGGTCCTGTAGCGGAGGCCGGCTTCATGGCGTGTGCCATCGACGTGCGCGGCTATGGTGCGTCGGACAAGCCCGACGGCGTGGGCGATTATGCTCTCGAGCACATCGTCGGCGATCTGGTGGTGTTGGCCCAGACTCTACGTCCCGGCGAGCAGGCGATCCTGGTCGGCCATGACTGGGGCGCGCCGATCGTCTGGAACAGCGCGCTCACCCATCCGGAACGCTTCAGCGCGGTGGCGGGACTGTCTGTGCCATTCTCCGGCGTGCCCAACCGCCCGTTTACCGAGATCTTCCGCGAGCATTTCACTTCGCAGGGAAAATTCTTCTACCAGGAATATTTCCAGGAGCCCGGCGTGGCCGAGGCCGAGGCCGAAGCCGATCCGCGGGATTTTCTCCACCGCATGATGTATTCGATCAGCGGCGACGCGCCGCCGATGAATTACTGGGACAAGCCGCTCGGGGCCACTTTCCTCGAGGGGCTGCCCGATCCCATCCCGGTCGCCTGGCTGACCGGCGAAGACCTCGATTACTACGAGGGCGAGTTCCGCCGGTCGGGCTTTCGCGGGCCGCTCAACCGCTATCGCAATCACGAGGCGGATTACGAGTGGCTGCAAGGATGGAAGGATAAGCGTATCGAACAACCCGCGCTGTTCATCGGCGGGACGCGCGATCCGGCGACATTCCTGTTCGGCGCGCTGGCCGATCCGGTGGCGCATATGCGCCAATTCGCGCCGCGGGTGGAAGGGCACATCCTGGAGGGCGTCGGCCACTGGACCCAGCAGGAACGCCCGCAAGAGGTAAATCATATCCTGCTGGACTGGTTAAGCGGCCTCGCGCCGACTATATCCCCGCCCATCCCATGACCCAGGCCGCCACCATCCAACTCCCCGCCGACTGGCGCGATTTCTACGCGCTTACCAAGCCGCGGGTGATGAGTCTGGTCATCTTTACCGGGCTGTGCGGTCTGATCGCTGCACCGGGCAGCATCCATCCGGTGATCGGTTTTACCGCGGTGCTGTGTATCGCGCTCGGCGCCGGAGGTGCGGCGGCGCTCAACCAGTGGTGGGAGGCCGATCTCGACGCGGGAATGAAGCGCACCGCTGCCCGGCCCTTGCCCGCCGGACGTCTCCATCGCACCGATGCGCGCGATTTCGGGATTCTCATTTCCGCCGCCTCGGTCGGCATCATGGGGGTGGCGGTAAACTGGCTCGCCGCCGCGCTCCTGGCGCTGTCGATCTTCTACTACGCGGTGATCTACACCATCTGGCTTAAGCCGCGCACGCCGCAGAACATCGTCATCGGCGGCGGGGCGGGCGCGTTTCCGCCGATGATCGGCTGGGTCGCGGTGACAGGCGAGATAACTGCCATGCCGGTCCTGCTGTTCGCGATCATCTTTATCTGGACCCCACCACATTTCTGGGCGCTCGCCCTGTTCGTCCAGTCGGATTACGCCAAGGTCGGCATTCCGATGATGCCCGTGGTGAGGGGTGAAAAATCGACCCGGCGACAGATCTTCGCTTACGCCGCGCTGCTGGTTCCCGTAGCGGCCGCGCCGTGGCTGATCGGGGGCACGGGCGCGATCTACGGGATTGCAGCGATCGCGCTCTCGCTTGCCTTTCTTGCGCTTTCGCTGCCGGTCGCTTTTCGGCAAAAACAGGGTGATGAAGACCGGATGCGGCCGGAAAAGCGGCTGTTCGGTTTCAGCGTGATCTACCTGTTCGCGCTGTTCGCCGTCCTCGTCGCCGACAGGCTGCTGGCGCAATATGGAGCATTCTCATGACCCCCGAAGAAGAGAGCGAATTCAAGCGCCGGCAGAAGAGCCGCAATCTCGTTCTTGGCGGGGTGCTGCTGTTCTTCGCCTTCCTGTTCTATTTCATAACCATTGCGCGGATGTGAGGATATGACGACCGCCGCCACGCTCGAGAGCCGCAAGTCCCGCACCGCCGCGCTCGCGCTGCTC
>JBBSMH010000110.1:0-7074 GCA_038233275.1 Sphingomonadales bacterium
GGTTTTCTCATCTTCGATACCGTCCTAGACGTTCTCGAGTAGGCTGAGTAGTTACAAACATTAAGTCTAAAAAGGTTGCGGCAAGCGGCCTGAAGTGGATTTTGTTCGCCAGTGCACTGTTTGTCGGCAGCATGGTAACTGCTACCACCGCTCAAGAGAACGCGGCGGTCACACAAGTACAGCCACCGCCCGAGGTGGCCGAATTCGAGGAAATCGAGCCCGGTAGCGGTGAGGGGCTGACCATCGGCTTCACACAGCTCGCGCTCGGTGTTCCCTTCCCGGAGGCGCTGCAGCGGGGGATGGAGGCTGCGGCCGAGACCGCCGGTCTCGAGCTTATCACCTGCGACTCGAAGCTCGACGCCGCAGCGGCGCTGAACTGCGCGCGCCAGTTCCGCACCCGGGATGTCGACGGTCTGGTGACCTTCCAGGCCGACGCCGCAGCGGCGGCCAACATCTGCGCCGAAGGCCCACAGGTGCCGGTTATCGCCATTGACATCGAGCAACAGCCCTGCCAGACCGCCTTCGTCGGCGCCGCCAACGCTTACGCTGGCGAAATCGTCGGCAACGCCCTCGGCGTCTATTTCAAGGAAAACTTCGACTGCGAGTATGACGCCTGGGTGTCGCTGGAGTCGATCGCTGTCGGCGTGGTCAACGACCTGCGCATGGGCGGCATGCGGGACGGTTTTGCGGCCGTCTGCGGCGAGGTTCATGACCTTCGCACAATCGATACCGGTGCTGGCGGACAAGCCGACACGGCACAAAGGCAGATGACCGACACACTTACCGCCCTGCCGGGCGCTGAACGGATCATCACCGTCGGTATCAACGAGGACGTGATTACCGGCGCGCTCGCCGCGGCGCGAGCCCAGAACCGCACCGACAATCTTTACCTGGGCGTGCAGAACTTCGATCCGGGCAATTGCCAGATCTGGACCGCTCCGAACTTCATTGCGACCGCCGCCTATTTCCCCGAGAGGTACGCGCAGCTCATCATCCCGAACATCATCCGAGCCGTGAACGGAGAAGAGATTCCCGAGCAGATCCTGGTGCCGCACGAGGTGATCACGAAGGACAACATGCTCGAGTTCTACCCGGAGACGAATTGCGGATGACCGCGCCCGCGTTCGTTTCCGTACGCGGCATTGAGAAGGCCTTCGGGCAGAACAAGGTGCTCCACGGAATCGACCTTGTTCTGCCGAGGGGAACGGTGACGGCGCTGCTCGGCGAGAATGGCGCAGGAAAATCTACCCTCGTCCGCATTATCGCTGGCGACCATCAGGCAGATGCGGGCAAGCTCGAGATCGAAGGTGAGGAGACGGTGTTTCGCACCGTCTCCCAGTCTCGAAACGCAGGTATCCGGCTCATCGCGCAGGAAATCGCTGACGCGCCGCCGCTGAGTGTCGCCGAAAACATCGTGCTCGGGTCTCTACCCGCTCGAGGCGGGATCGTTGATTGGAAAGCTACGCGACGGCTGGCAGGCAAGGCGTTGGCCGACCTCGGTGCCGACCTACCACTCGATGCGCGGGTTTCGGATCTTCGGCTCGGCGAACGGCAGATTGTCGAGATCGCGCGCGCCACGATCGGCTCCGCCCACTGCATCATCTTCGACGAACCGACCGCGGCCTTGTCCGACGCGGAGTCGAAAAACCTGTTCCGGCTCATCGAGCGGATGAAGCGGAGCGGGGTGGCGATTCTCTACATCACTCACCGGCTGGACGAGGTCTTTGCGATCGCGGACCAGGTCTGCGTGCTGCGCGACGGGCGCGTGTCGCTAAGCAGCGCGGTGTCGGAGGTGAATCACGAGGTTGTAGTGTCGGCCATGGTCGGAGGCAAGGTTTCCTCTGGAAAGGGGCAGTACAAGCATGCGCCCGGCTCGGGCGACGTACTGCTGCGGACCAGGGCGCTGACGTCTCCGTTCTTTGAGAACGTGGATTTAGATGTCGAGGCAGGTGAGATCGTCGGGCTCTACGGCAAGATCGGGTCTGGGGTTCCCGAGTTTGCGTCGTCGATCTTCGGCGCCTCGCCCTTTAGTGCTGGAGAAGTCGAGGTTCATGGAAATCGCGCGGCTTACAAGCATCCCTCTGACGCGGTGGCCGCCGGGGTGGGCTTCCTGCCAGCCGACCGAGCGAGTGAGGGGCTGCTGCCCGCGCGATCCGCAGCGCAGAACCTCGCCGCGCCGAGTTGGCGCAAGCTCTCGGGAGATGGCGTGACGGTTACTGAGCGTGCCGAACGCTCGGCGTTCGACCGTTGGCGCGATACCCTGCGGATCCGGGCGAGTTCGGGGGGGGCGGAAAAGATCACGACCCTCTCAGGCGGCAATCAGCAGAAAGTGCTTCTCGGACGCTGGCTGGAAGCGAACTCGAAGGTCATGGTTCTAGTCGAGCCGACGCGGGGTGTCGATGTCGGAGCCAGGCAGGAGATCTATCAGGTGCTGCGGGACCTGGCCCGTTCTGGCCACGGCGTCCTGATGGCCAGTTCCGACTACGAAGACATCACCGAGGCAGCCACCCGCGCCGTCGTCATGGTCGGCGGAAAGATCGTGACCCGTTTGGCTCAAGACGAAATCTCTGTGGAGCGTCTCACCGAAGCTGCCGGAGGAAGCATCCATGTCTGACAAAACCGAAATTACGCCCGCCGCAGGACCGAAGGACCTCGGAGCTCGTAGGAGGCTTAAGGTTCCGGAATCGGCGGCGCTTATCGCGTTTCTCCTGCTAGAGATCGTCTTTTTCGCTATAAACTCGCCCTACTTCCTGAACTGGGCGAACTGGGTGAACATCTTCACCGCGCTTTCGATCACAGGTATTTTGGCGGCAGGCGGGACTATCCTCCTTATCGGGGGGCAATTCGACCTCTCGGTCGGCAGCGGCATGGCCTTCGTCGCTCTGATGTTCGCGCTCGCGGCACAAAGCATGGGGACGATTCCCGCAATCCTGGTTGCGCTTCTGGTGGGCGTTGGCATCGGTTGCCTGAACGGGCTTCTTGTGACCGTTGTCGGCGTCAACGCGCTGATCACGACGCTTGGGACCCTGGCCATCTTTCGCGGGTTGACGCTGTCGATCGGCGGCGCGAGTAGCGTCCGGGTGCAAGGATTCGATTGGGCAATTGTCCGCCCTCTCTTCGACGTGCCGCTTTCGGCCGTGCTCTTTGTAGTTGTTGCCCTCGTTGTGGCGTTCGTTCTCGGGCGGACCGTGTTCGGGCGCAGGATCTACGCCATCGGGGCGAACGAAAACGCTGCGCGTCTGGTGGGCATCCGCACCAAGAGAACCTTATTCCTGGCCTTCGTCCTTTCGGGGTTCTTCATCGCCATCACCGGCCTCGTCAGTGCGTCGCAGCTCGGATCAACCTCGGGAACGACCGGCGTCGGGCTCGAGCTCGCAGTTGTCACGGCCATCATTCTCGGCGGCACCTCCCTGAAGGGGGGCGTCGGCAGCATGTTCGGGACCGTGCTCGGCCTGCTGATCGTCGGCGTCCTGAACAACGGCATGACGCTGATGAACATCAACTCGACTTGGCAGCAGGTGGCGGCAGGCACGCTTTTGATCTTGGCCGTCTCGTTCGACCAACTCCGCCAGCGTTTCCTGCGAAACTGAAGGAAGAAGGAGAAAGTGACACAACGCTACGAAATCCTTGACTCGATTGAGGTTTCGATGCGGGACGGCACCGTGCTACGGGCAGACGTCTGGCTGCCTGCTGGCGCCGGCCCCTGGCCGGTCCTGCTGCAACGCACCCCTTACCGGAAAGAGGACGTGTTCGGCACCCAGTACATCGCCGCTCTCGAATTCCGAGCGGCGCTGCGCCGGGGTTACGCCGTCGTCGTTCAAGACACCCGCGGGCGCTACGCTTCGGACGGTAACTTCGACCCCTTCCATCACGAGCAAGACGACGGGCACGACACGATAGCCTGGCTCAGGAAGCAGCCGTTCTGCAACGGCAGCGTCGCGATGTTCGGCGCCTCCTATGTGGGCGCGACCCAGGTGCTCGCCCTGCTCGGCAGCCCCGAGGGACTCGTCGCCACCGCCCCCAACCTCACGACCGCGCGTCATGGGGAAACCTGGCTGTACCGGGGTGGCGCGATCGAACTCGGCTTCCTGCTCCTGTGGATCATCGAGGCCCTCGGGCCGGTCGACCTGGAACGGCGCATTGGCGACATGCCGCCCGAGTATGCCGAGCGTGCGCGCGCGCTTCTAAGCCGGTTCTTCGCCGACCCGACATCGGCCTTTCGACGCCTACCGGTGATAGACGAGGACCTGGCCCTCATCGCGCCTTATGTCGAGGAATGGTTCGACAACGCACGGGCAGAGGCCGCGGCGGACGACCACTCGAGGCTGGACGAGATCGCCCGCAGCAAGGCCGCCTGCCTAGTGATCGGCGGCTGGAACGACCTCTTCATTGACGGCTCTATCGAACTCTTCGAGACCGTCCGGTCGCGTTGGAGCACCCGCGCCGAGGTGCCGGACCGGCTTGTGATAGGACCCTGGTCGCACGGCAACCCGACCGACTGGCAGGGTGACGGCTGGCACGGATACGGTGCCTTGGCGGTGCCGCTTTTCGAAGAGCAACTCGCCTTCTTTGACGCGGCGTTCGCAGGCAAACCGCCTGGCAGCCCCATGGTGCGTTACTTCCGCACCGGTTCGAACAGCTGGCATGCTGCCCCCGACTGGCCGTTGCCGGGCACGCAGAAGACGGAACTGTTTCTCGGTGAAGGCGGAGGGCTCGCCGAAACGGTGCAGAGCGAGGCGTGGCACCAGAGCTACGGGTCTAATCCGCGGGACCCGGTGCCGACCGTCGGTGGCGCGAGTTTCCTGCCCGGGCTCCTGCTGGGGCGTAACTCTGGTCCCAAGGACCAGGCGGCGGTCGAGAGCCGTGACGACGTGTTGACCTTTACCTCGTCGCCTCTGGAAGAGCCTCTCGAAGTGACCGGCCTCGTTGAGGCAGCACTCTGGATCCATTCGTCGGCACCTACCTGCGACTGGGCTGTCCGCCTCTGCGAGGTCGGCTTTGGTGGCAAGAGCGTCGGCCTTCTCGACGGCATCGTTCGCTGGCGTCGCTCCGAGCCCGAGGGGACCGGCGGTCCCGAAGAAGCTAAGGTTCGGCTAGGACATGTCGGGCATCTGTTTGCCAAAGGCAGCCGCATCCGCATCCAGGTAGCCTCTTCGAACTTCCCCCGCTACGACCGCAACCCCCAGTCCGGGACGCCGTCGAGCCGCGCGAACGAGAGCGATTTTCAGGTTGCGCAGCAGACCGTTTTTGGAGGCGTGGAGCATCCCAGCCGGATAGTCCTGCCGGTGGTGCCCGAGGCGTTCCCATCGGCGCCCGTGTTTAACGCACTTGGAGAGGACAATTCCATAACCTGAATTCGCTTTTAGATAGAAGGAGGTGCCATGACATCATCCGCACTTAATCGCGTCGAAACACCCTCCCCCCGCGTCGGCGTCTTCGGCATTGGCCTCGCCGCCTACTGGCCCCAGTTTGAGGGACTAAAGGAGCGGCTCGAGGGCTATCAGAAACAGGTCGAGGACCGCCTGACGGCCACAGGGGCGGAGGTCATCTCCGCCGGACTCGTGGACGACGCACCCAAGGCGAAGGCGGCGGGCGACCTTTTCACGCGAGAGAATGTGGATTTTATCGTCTGCTACGTCGGCACTTACAGCACCTCGTCCCAGGTCTTGCCCGCCGTGCAGCGGCGGGGCGCGCCCGTGCTTGTGCTCAATTTGCAGCCCGTCCCGGCGCTGGACTACCCCAACACCGACACCGCCGAGTGGCTCGCTAACTGCGCGGCCTGCTGTGTGCCGGAAATCTCGAACGCCTTCGCGCGCAGCAGGATTCCCTTCAACGTGGTGACCGGTCTTCTCGCGCCTGCCGAGGGTCGCGCCAACCGGTACTTTGAACGAGCTTGGGCGGAGATCGGAGATTGGGTGAGTGCGGCGGCGGTCATGCGCGCTGTGCGCTACAGCCGCATCGGTTTTCTGGGCCACACTTATCCCGGTATGCTCGACATGTACTCGGACTTCACCATGCACCACGCGCAGCTCGGCACGCATATCGAGGTGCTGGAGATGGACGACCTGCACGCTCGCGTAAGCGCCGTGAGCGACGACGAGTTAGAGGAAAAGATTGGTGCCATCAAGGCCGTATTTGACATTGCCGAGCCGGGGCGCGACCAGATTTCTAAAGAGGTCAGCCCGGAGGCGCTCATGTGGAGTGCCCGAGTCGCTTGCGGCCTCGACAAGCTCGTCGCGGATTTCGACTTGCAAGGCTTGACTTACTACTACCGGGGGCTGGATGGCAACGCGAATGAGGAACTCGGCGCGTCGCTTATCGTCGGCAACTCCCTTTTGACCGCACGCGGCGTCCCGGCCTCAGGCGAAGGCGACTTGAAAACCTGTGTCGCCATGCTGATGATGGACCGCTTGGGCGCAGGCGGTTCTTGCACCGAATTTTACGCGCTGGACTTCAACGAGGACTTTGTTCTGATGGGCCACGACGGGCCGGGTCACGTCGCGATCAGCGACCAAAAGCCCGTGCTGCGTGGCCTCGGGCTCTACCACGGCAAGCGTGGCTTCGGCGTTTCGGTTGAGTTCAAGGTCAAGACTGGTCCAATTACCATCCTCGGGATGACACAGACGGCCGACGGTCGGCTCAAGCTGCTCGCCGCCGAGGGCGAGGCCGTGCCAGGAGGTACCATGCAAATTGGCAACACCAACTCGAGGCTCAAGTTCAGCCTCGACCCGGCCACGTTCATGAACGCATGGTGCGCTCATGGGCCAACCCATCACTGTGCGCTCGGCGTCGGGCATCAGCTGAGTAAGCTGAAAAAACTCGCCCATCTTATGGACTTGGAACTTACAGCTGTGGGCTGATTTCGGGTAGTGAAAGACATTGGATTTTTTTATACGGTGCGACGTGCAAAGTCGCTTGAGTCACTGTTTTGCAGAGAGTGAGGTGAAAGGCAAGCAAAACCTGCTGTTCCGTCAGCAGTAGGTAAACGGCACGTAACTACTCAGGGGTAGCAAAAAGTCTCAAAAGCGTCTGGATCTCATCTCAACATGAGAGGAACGACTTGAGCAACTCTGA